>JBLMXA010000666.1:0-6959 GCA_050257515.1 Acidobacteriota bacterium
ACAGCTGGTGGTGGACTTGATGCTTGCGTGCGCGTGCCAGGCCCCGTCGCCTCCTGAATTAATTCGCCGAGATCGTTGGTAGCACGCGCGTCTGACACCATTTCTCGACGAGAAACCGAGATCGCGAGCGCTCTGCTCGCACGACCCGCCTGTGAATGATGACGCGCCTGCGGATAACCGCGCGGGCGCTGCACGAGAGCGCGCGCGTCCGGGCGGCGGTTACCCGCAGGCGCTTGACCGGCCGCGACGCAGCGGATCACGTGCAGCCAGATTCGCGGCCGCTCACATCATTCACAGGCCCTACTACCAGGATCTTTTTTGGGTTCCGGATCGAGACCGCGTGCGCCGTGCTCGCGCGAGCTCACCAACGGTTCACTCGTCGGTCAGCGAACGAAGGCGTGTCTCGACGGGCTCGCCGATCGCGACGACGACACCATGGTGGTTTTCGCAGACGAGCCAGTCGAGCGCGGGCGGCGCGATGAGGTACTCGTACGACGTGCTGTCACCGAGAACGGCCACGATCGCCTCGATGCCGCCACGGTAGACAGCTTTCACGTCCTCGTCACTTCCCGGGAAGAACAGGAGCTGCTCGGCAGCCTGCGGCACGAAAAGCTTCAGCCGTTCGTACGCTCGATCGTCGGCGAATCGGCGCGCAGTGCCGGGCACTCGGAAGTGCTCCCAGATCCACCGCGCTTGTTGTGGCGACGAGAAGCGCCTCTCGATCGCGGCGTAGAGGGCCTTCGCTTCATCCGCCGCCAGTGCAACGAGCTCGCTCGTGAGGCCGAGCTCGTCGATCGACCGGGCGACGTCGTCGCACGCACGATGCACGACAGCCTACGCCGCCGCGACCAGGACCTCGCGCTTGTTCGTGTGATCCGGCGGCGACACGACGCCTTGCTTCTCCATCTCCTCGACCAGGCGCGCGGCGCGGTTGTAGCCGATGCGCAGCTGGCGCTGGACCCACGAGATCGAGGCGTTGCGCGTGGTCGTCACGATGTACACGGCCTTGTCGTACATGTCGTCGTCGGACTTGCCGGCCGGCATCTGGAAGTCGCCGCCACCGTCCTCGTCCTCCTCGCGCGGCTTGACGATGTCGAGGTTGTAGACCGGGCGGCCCTGCGTCTTGAGGAACTCGACGACGCGATGGATCTCCTCCTCGTCGACGTAGCAGCCGTGCAGACGGCGCGGCGCGCCGCCGCGGTCGGAGAACAGCATGTCGCCCGCGCCGAGCAGCGACTCGGCGCCGTTCTGATCGAGGATCGTGCGCGAGTCGGTCTTCGACGTCACGTGGAACGCGATGCGCGACGGGAAGTTCGCCTTGATGAGGCCCGTGATCACGTCGACGGAGGGGCGCTGCGTCGCGAGGATCAGGTGGATGCCGGCCGCTCGCGCCTTCTGCGCGATCCGCGCCACGCTCGTCTCGACCTCCTTCGGCGCGCACATCATCAGGTCGGCGAACTCGTCGATCACGACGACGATGTACGGCAGCTTGTGCTGCGTCACCGCGGACACCTTCTCGCGCGCGTCGGCCTGCTCGGGCGAGTCGGCGGCGACGGCCTTGCCGACGTCGTCCTCGAGCGCCGCGGCGGCCGCGTCGGCAGCGGCCTGCAGCTTGTCGGCCTCGAGCTTCGCGAGCTGCTTGGCGACCTTCTCGTTGAACGTCGCGATGTCGCGCACGCCCATCTGCGCGAGCAGGTCGTAGCGGCGCTCCATCTCCTCGACCGCCCACCGCAGCGCGAGGTTCGCCTTCTTCGGATCGGTGACGACCGGCAGCAGCAGGTGCGGCACGCCCTCGTAGATCGACAGCTCGAGCATCTTCGGGTCGACCATGATCATCCGCACGTCTTCCGGCGAGCAGTGATAGAGCAGCGACGTGATCATCGAGTTGACCGCGACCGACTTGCCGGAGCCGGTCGTGCCGGCGACGAGCAGGTGCGGCATCTTCGCGAGGTCGACGACCGCGGGCCCGCCCTCGATGTCCTTGCCGAGCGCCATCGGCAGCTTCGTCTTGCCCTTGCGGAACATGTCGTCGGCGAGGATCTCCTTGAGGAACACCTTCTCGCGCGCGCGGTTCGGCACCTCGATGCCGACCGCCGCCTTGCCGGGGATCGGCGCGACGATGCGCACGCGCAGCGCCTCGAGCGCGAGCGCGAGGTCGTCGGTGAGGTTGACGATCTTGTTGACGCGCGTGCCCGGCGCCGGCGCGAACTCGTACATCGTGACGACCGGGCCGGGCCGGATCGCGACCACATCTCCCTTGACGCCGTAGTTCTCGAGCGTCTGCGTCAGCTTCGCCGACAGCTCGAGCATCGCGGTCTTGTCGAGCTGGTTCGCGGCCTGTCCGTCGTAGTTGAGCAGCTGGATCGACGGCAGCTGGTAGTCGCCCTCGCCGAGCTTGATGAACGTCTGGCGCTCGGCCTCGGCCTGCTTCTCCTTCGCCGCCATCGCCGCCTTGTCGGCGTTCTTGAACTTCGGCTCGAAGATCACGGGCCCGGCGTGGTCGGCGGCGTCCGGCGTCCGGAGTCCGGCGTCCGCCAGAGATTCGGATTCCGAGTCCGGGCCGGACGCCGGAACTCGGACGTCGGACGGCTCGGTGATCGCCGGCGCCTCCGTGCCGGCCGCGAGGCGCGCCTTGCGCTCCCTCTTCTTCTTCGGCTGCGTCAGCTCGACGATCGTGTCCTGCGCGGGCGCCATGATGCCCGGCATCGTGCGCTCGATGATCACCGGCTCGGGGCCGCGCTCGTCGTCGGTCGCCTCGAGCACGTCCTGCTCCTCGACCTCCTCGTCGTCTTCGTCCACGTCGCCGACGTCGCGGCGGTCCGGCAGGATCGCGCGCACGACGTCGAGCCAGAACCGCGCGAACGCCTTCGCACCGATCGCGACGCCGCTCGCGATCAGCGTCGCGGCGCTGCCGATCGCGCCGAGCACGTCGCGCATGCGCAGCGGCGTCGCGACGACGGCGGCGACGACGAGGCCGACGCAGCCGAGCAGCGCGGTGCCGGCGGTCGACACGACCGCGCGCGTGATCTCCGCGAGGTGCTCGCCGACCGCGCCGCCCGGGCCGTGCCCGGCGACGCGATAGTGCGGCGCGACGAGATGGACGAGCATCGCGAGCGACACGACGCCGACGATCGAGCCGAGCACGACCGTCAGCGGCAGCGGCGACTCCTTGACCAGCAGCACGCGCACGGCGGCGATCGCGCCGAGCACGATCAGCGGATAGCCGCACACGCCGGCGATCGCGTAGAACGCGCTCGCCGTGGTCCGGCCGAACGGTCCCATCGCCATCGCGCCGACTTGTAGCGACACCATCGCGATCAGCAGGAAGATGGCCAGGCCGAGCCCGATCACTCCCAGGACCTCGCGCCGCCGATCCCCGCCGCCAGCCGATGTATCCTTGACTCTTCGGTTTTTGGACATAGGTCGCCCCGGCTTACAGGAGCACTTTATCCTACATGGGTGCATATGTCGGCCCAAGTTTTCGCTACAGCCAGAGTGAGGGCCGCTCAGGCAGCCTGGAAGCATGGTCGCGAAGCCGGGCTCGCTGCTCGATCCGGTCGCGGATCTCGAGCAGCGGCTCGCCCGGCGCGGCCGCGGCTCGCTGCGCACGATCGTCCATCGCTGGTGGCACGACCACGGGCTCGCCGCGCACCCGGCCGCGGTCGGCAAGCGGGTCGCGATGGTGCTGCTCGAGCGGCGCGTCGCGGATCACCAGCGCGCCGGCATGATCGTGCTCGAGCAGCTGCTCGCCGATCACCTGCGCGCGAGCGACCTGCCGGCGTTCGCGCGGCTGCTCGACGCTGGCCATGTCACCGACTGGGAGCTCGTCGATCGCTTCGCGATCGAGGTGCTCGGCACGCTGCTGCATCGCGTGCGCGGCCGCGCCGAGGCCGCGCGCGCGCTCGCGACGTGGCGGATCGCCGACACCGCGTGGCAGCGGCGTGCCGCGTGTGTCGCGTTCACCGCGCTCGCGCCGCAGGGCGACGCCGCGCTCGCCGAGCTGTCTCAGCTCGTGTTCGCGATCTGCGGCACCGTGCTGTGGTCGCCCGAGCGCGCCGACCAGACCGCCGCGGGATGGCTGCTGTGCGAGCTGTCGCGCGCCGAGCCCGCGCGCGTCGACGTGTTCTTTCGCAGACACGCGCGGCTGATGTCGCGCGAGTGCGCGCGCGCCGCGGTCGAGCGCTACGCCGCGGACAAGCAGCGCGAGCTGCTCGCGCACCACAGGCGCGCGACCTCGTTTCGCTAGCGCGCTCCGTTCATGCGGAACGCGGGCTCGGCCTTGTCAACGGTCGCGATGCAGCTCCAGCGTCTGCACGGGGTTGCGGTCGCGCCAGCACGCCGGCGAGTGCGTCGCGCAGCGGATGCGCAGCGCCGCCGCGTCGTCGGGCGGGCGATAGCGCGTGTACGCGGCCTGGGCGGCAGCTGCGCGCGGATCGTGCAGCGCCGCGAGCGACGTCGCCTGCGCGGCGAGCAGCTGGGGATCGCGCGGAGCGAGCACGAGGCCGCGCGTTGCCGCGGCGAGCGCGCTCGCGTGATCGCCGGCGGCCACGAGCACGCGTGCGTAGAGGCTCCACGCGCTCGCGTTGTCGGGAGCGCGCTCGGTACACGAGCGTGCGGGCGCGACGGCATCGGACCAGCGATCGACGCGCGTGTACGCGTCGGCGAGCACGGCCGCGAACACCGGCGGCTCCGGCTGCGGGTGGCCGAGCAGCTCGCGCGCGCGCTCGACGTGCGCGATCGCCTCGTCGACGCGATGCTGCCGCGACGCGACCCAGCCGAGCTGGACCTCGACCATCGCCTGCGCGCGCGCGCCGGGAGCGATCGCGAGCGCGCGGCCGAGCACCGTGCGCGCCTCGCCGAGCCGCGTCACGATCGTCGACGCGAGCGCCATCCCGAGCTCGTACGTGCGCTCCCAGGCCGGCCGCGCCGACGTGCTCCGCGCGGCGACGCCGAGCTCGATTTGCGCCTGCGCGATCAGCGTGATCGGCTGCACGCGGCACGGATCGAGCTCGACGTCGCGCGCGCGGCGCGCACCTGCGAGGAACGCCTGGCCGTCGGGTCGCGTTGCCGCGCGACACGCCTGGGCCTGGACGTGCAGGTTGCGGCTGCGGTGGCGCAGCCGCGCGGTCACCGTCAGCGGCTGCGCGGCGGCGGCGGGGACGTCGAAGCCGTAGCGCACGGCCTGGGCCTCGCGCGCGGCCAGCGTCTGCACGGCGATCGTCGCGCGGAACTTCGCGAGCTCGTGATCGAGCTGCAGCTCGCCGCGGTCGTCGACGACGAGCGAGCGCAGCACGTGCGCGTCGCGATCGTCGGGATCGGTCGCGTGCGCGAGGCCCGACGACGCGAGCCTCCTGCCGCGCGCGTCGGCGACCTCGACCTCGATCCACGTGTCCTGCACGTCACCGAGCCCGCCGGGGAAGCGATGGCCCGCCAGCAGGTTGCGCACGACGACGTCGAGCTCGACGCGCGTGCCGGCGCGCGCGGGCGCACCGTCGGCCGGCAGGTACCAGTCGCTCGTCACGCCGCGGGCGATCGATCCTCCGCCCCGCCCTTCGGCGGCGCGGCGCGGTCCGGCGGAGCCGGACCTTTCGATCACCCGCGCGCCCGCGATGTCGATCGACGCGACGCCCGCGAGCTTGGCCTGCGTGAGCCGCAGCTGCTCGGTGTCGCCGCGCATGCCGGCCATCCACGTGTGGCCGCCGACGAACCGGTGCGACGCGACCGTGCCGCGCTTCGCGCCGAGCTCGTCCTTGCTCGCCACGACGCGCTCCATGTGGCAATCGATGCACGTCTTCCTGTCGACGCGATCGAGGCGCGCCATGCCGTTGCCGGTCCACGCCGACGCGAGCCAGGCGCCGGTGTCGTCGATGCCCGCGAGCTGTGCGGGCAGGCCCATGTCGGGCGACAGGAAGCCGCGATGGCAGCCGATGCATAGCTCGGCGTCGACCTTCGTCGTCACCTGCCGCTTGTGGCGCGCGATCGCCGCCGGATCGTCGAGCGCCGGCGCGTCGATCGGCGTCGCGTCCCACACGTAGCTGCCGTTGCCGTCGAAGCTCGTCGACTGCACGCCGTGGCACAGCCGGCACGTCACGCCCGAGTGCGCGCGCAGGTCGGTCGCGGGGATCGGCGCGTCCCCCGTCATCAGCCCGTCGACGAGCAGCGGCATGTCGTGGCAGCCGCCGCAGTGGTTGCTCGCGGGCTTGCCGAGCTCGGCGCGCACCTGCTCGACGTCGTAGCGGTAGATCGGATTGCCGAACGACGCGAACGAGTGCGCGCTCGCCGCCCACTGCGCGGCGACGTCGGGATGGCAGGTCGAGCAGCTGTCGACATCGGCGAGGTCGCCGCCGGGCGCCGCGTCGCGCTGGTTCGCGATCGCGACGAAGCTCGGCGCGTGCGGCCCGGGGGCACGGGGGAGGCGCGCCTCGCGCTGCGGCACCTGCACGTTCGCGATCGGCACCGCGGCCTCGCGGCTGCCGCACGCGGCGACGAGCACCAGCAGCGCGCGCCTCACCGGCGCCGCCTCCGCAGGATCACGCCGAGCACGAGCAGCGCGCCGCCCGCGAACGTGAACGGTGGAGCCTCGCGAGTCTCCTGGCAGCAGCCGCTGCTGTTCGACCACTGCATGTCGGGCGGCGGCGTCGCGTTGCCGCAGTCGACGCCGGGCCGGTTCGTGCCGACGAGCTCGTACTGCGCATCGCCGGAGCAGCTCGGCGGCGGCGGCGCACACACCTGCAGCGACCGGTACGCCTCGCTGAAGTCGTCAGCGCCCGGCGACGCGGTGACCCGGCGGATGGCCGCGCAGTACGGCGCGAGCGACTGCGCCGACAGCCCGGCGGCCGCGCCCGCGTCGCACGCGCACACCGGCACGCCGTTGCGATCGATGCACGAGCCGGCGCCGCACGACACGTTCGCGCACGCGTCGGGCAGCTGGTCGCCGCCCGCGCGCAGATCGACCGGCG
>JBLMXA010000667.1:0-3109 GCA_050257515.1 Acidobacteriota bacterium
GGCGTGATCCACGCGATCCTGCGTCCGGTGCTGATCTACGGTCCTCACCTCAAGGGCAACCTCGGCGCGCTGCACAAGCTCGCCGGCGTGCCGGTGCCACTGCCGTTCGGCTCGCTCGTGAACCGCCGCTCGCTGCTGGCGCTCGACGGCATCGTCTCGGCGATCGTGCTCGCGCTCGACGCCGCGTTCCCGGCCAACGAGACGTTCGTCGTCGCCGACAAGCATCCGCTCGCGCTGCGCGATCTCGTCACGTCGCTGCGCGCCGCGCACGGACGCAGGCCGGCGCTCGTGCCGGTGCCGCCGGCGCTGCTGCGCACCGCGCTGCGCGTCGCGAGGCGCACCGAGATGTGGGAGCGCCTCGGCGGCGAGCTCGTCGTCGACGTCAGCAAGCTCGAGGCCGCTGGCTGGCGGCCCGTCGAGGATACGGGCGCGGAGCTGCGGAAGGTGGCGACCACGTGGTGAGCGACCGGGCCCGCACGCTTCGCCAGGTGGTCCGCACGCCCGCGCTCTTGGCGTGGGCGCTGCACGTGCTGCTCGTCCCGTTCTACGTGCTCCCCAGCGGCCTCCCGCAGCCGAGCGATCTGCTGGTCCTGGTCGTCGTGCCGCTCGCGATGCTCGGCTGGAACGGACGACTCGCGATCAGGTCGGTGCGGATCGTGCGCGTCCTGACGTGGTTCACGCTGTGGGTCACGGTCGTCAATCTTGGCTGGGCGGCCGTGCTCGGGAAGTGGAGCGAACCGAAGGACTACCTGATCTTTCCGTTCTTCTACATCTTCGATCTCGGGATCTTCGTCGCGGTCCTCATCCTGTTCGAGCGCTATCGCGAAGTCTTCATTCGCATCACGCTCTACGCCGTGTTCGCGGCGGTGCTGTTCCAGGTCGCGGCGTCGTACGTGATGCCGGGATCGCAGCTGCGCGGCAGCCTGTTCTTCAACAACCCCAACCAGCTCGGCTATTACGTGCTGCTCGCCGCCACGCTGGTCGCGCTGACGCAGCGCCGCGTGGGGCTCAGCATGATCACGGCGAGCATCGCGCTGACGGGATGCGCGTACCTGGCACTGATCTCCGCATCGCGCGCCGCGGTCGGTGGGATCGCGATGTTGCTGTGCCTGCTGCTGATCTCGAACGTTCGCGTGATCATCCTCGCGTGCATCGCGGCGTTCGCGCTCGTCAACGCGGGCGGCCCGATCGACCACGCGATCGAGGCCTCGAAACAGCGCGCGATGCAGGGTCCGAATCCCAACCGCGGCGACTTCCTCGAGGAACGTGGCTACGATCGCATGTGGGACTACAAGGAGTACATGGTGCTCGGCGCCGGCGAAGGCGACAACGTGCGCTTCACGACGGACCCGCGCAAGGCTCACGAGCTGCACTCGTCGTTCGCGACCGTGCTGTTCTCCTATGGCATTCCCGGCGCGGTGATGTTCGTCATGCTCGTGTTCGGGATCTTGCGCGGCGCGAGCGCGCGTGGGGCGGTGATGCTAGCGCCGACGACGGTCTACATGTTCGCGCACCAGGGACTGCGGTTCACGTTCTTCTGGGTGATCCTCGCGATCTTCGTCGAGCTCCAGGATCCGAAACGGCTTCCGACGATGCGTGCTAGAAACGCGCCGGCCCCCGGATGAACGCGTACATCTTCTTCTCGGTTCACGAGGAGCTGTTCCACCGCGTGGCATTGCGGCTGCGGTCTCGAGGCGTCGACCGGTTCTGCGGGTTCGTGTGGGGGACCTCGCAGGCGGACGTGCTGCGCGATCGCGGCATCGACTACGACCCGCTGGTCGTCTTCACGCGCGACCTGCTGCCGTCGTGTGATGACGACACTCGGCCCGATCTCGAATGGCTCGAGCAGCGCGAGCGCGAGCTCGGCGTGTCGATCACGCGGATGCTGGCGTCCGAGCGTCACCTGCTCGCCGGGCGCAGCTACGAGCAGATCCAGCGCATGGCCGAGGTCGCGCTGCGCGAGATCGCGGCCGCGTACGACCGCGCGCGTCCCGACTTCGTGTTCTCCGAGGACGTGTCGTGCTTTCACAGCTACGTCCACTTCGTGCTCGCTCGCGAGCGAGGGATCCCGTTCTGGTGCATCGGCACGGGACGCCTGCCGAATCGCCTCGGCATCTACTCGAGCGGCTTCCAGCGACTCGAGCGCGTGGAGCAGATGTATCGCGAGCTCGTGGCTCGCCCACTGACGGACGACGAGCGCGCCGAGGGCGAGCGCTACATCACGAGCTTTCGCGAGCGCCCGGTGCGTCCGCCTGGGATGGACGTGCGCGCGCGCATGCCCGGTCTCGAGCGCTCCGACGTGCGGCGGTTCCGCGAGACCGTGCGCCGCTTCGTCGGAGATCCGAAGGATCCGGTCGCGGTGTCGCCGGTCCGCGCGGTCAAGCAGCGCGTCCAGCGCATCTCGCGCGTGGCGCTCGCGGCGGCGGCGAGGGTGTTCGACGAGCCGCGGCCCGGCGAGAAGTACGTGGTCTACCCGATCCACTTCCAGCCGGAGGCGTCGACGCTGGTCCAGGCGCCGCTGTACCTCGATCAGGTCGCCCTGCTGCAGGACATCGCGCGCAGCCTGCCGATCGGGCATCGCCTGTACGTGAAGGAGCACGTCAGCAATCGCGGGCGCCGTCCGCTCGCGTTCTACGAGGCGATCCGGGACATCCCGGCGGTGCGGTTGCTGTCGCCGGATACGGACACGTGGGCGCTGATCCGCGATGCGAGCGCGATCGCGGTGATCACGGGGACGATGGGGTGGGAGGGCCTGCTGTTCGACAAGCCGGTCGTGACGTTCGGGGACGTGTTCTTCAATGTGCTCCCTCACGTCTACCGGGCGAGCGAGGTCCCCAAGGATGGCTGGTATCAGCTGTTCCGCCGGGCGATCTTCGAGCATCGACCCGACCGCGACGCGCTGCTCGCGTACATCGTCGCGTTGCACCGCGCCTCGCACCCCGGCGTGATCCACAACCCGGGGACCTTTCCCCACGTGCTGCAGGACGACAATGTCGCCCACATCACGGACGCGCTCGCGGCGACGATCCCGCTACCCGGCTAACACCCGATCGGGGGCGTTTTCGCTTCCCTGAACGTCCGCTTCGAGGGAAACATCTGAGTCTGTGAT
>JBLMXA010000668.1:0-2674 GCA_050257515.1 Acidobacteriota bacterium
CGACCCGCAGCTCGAGCGCGGGCACGATCCGCCGGATCTCCGCCTCGCGCAGCTCGTTTCCGTCGATGAAGATCACCGGCACATCGCGAACCTACGACGTCAGCGCTGGAACGTCACGTCGAAGTCGCCGACTACGAGCAGGTGCGCGGCGCTCGGATCGGGCAGCCCGGCGCCGAACAGCGGTTCCATCATCAGCTGGACGCTGGCGCCCGCGGCATCGAGGTGGTGGAAGTAGAAGATCGCGGCCACCGAGCCGCGCGGGACGTGCAGCGGATCGGCGGCGTCGGCGAACAGGTAGTACTGGCTCGTCGCCGGCTTCGTCGGATCGACGACGGACTCGATGTCGTACGTCGCGGCGCCGAGCTCGAACGAGCCGGTGACCTGCGCCCCGTCGAGCGGCACCTTCGCCGGGGTCGCCAGGCACTTCGGGCAGTCCGGCGTGGCCGCCAGCCCGACGCGGAACATCAGCGTGCCGACGACCTGGCCGGCGAGCACCGCATCCTCGGGCTGGATCGTGACGTCGAGCTCGCCGCGCGTGCCACCGGCGACGACCGTCGCATGGCCGGGCACGTTGTCGACGCTCATCGCGATCGGGAGGGGCTGCTGCGCGCTGCAGGCCGCGAGCGCGGGGATCGTCCAGGCCAGGTGTTTCATGCGGCGAATATTTCGCTACACGAACCTTTAGGCAAGCGGATCATCCGGCAAATGAAGGAACTCGCTACGGGGTCCGGGTCGAGTCGCCGGGGCCGAGCGCGTACATCGTCGGGCAGCTGACGCACAGCGTGACCGCGTTCGTGCACGCACCCGTCGTCCTGTCGAGCTGGCAGATCGACGGCGGCGAGGCCGACGTGATGAACAGATTGCCGGCATCGTCGGCGATCAGCCCCGCGGCGTACGGGGCGGTGACCGCGACGACCGGCGTCACCGCACCGGTCGTCACGTTCATCGTGTACAGCGTGTTGTTCGTGTTCGTGTACCAGTACCAGGTGCCGTCGCGCGCGTGCGCGAGGTCGCCGCCCATCGCGGTGACCGGAGTGGCGCCGTCCTTGACCGTCACGCTCGTCATCGCGCCGCCCGGGGGGAACCGCACGAGCGTGCTCGAGCCGTCGAGCACGCCGATCAGCTCCGTGCCGTCGAGCTCGAGGTCCGGGATCGCGCTGGTGCCGGTCTGGATCGGCATCGCCGAGAACGGCGACAGCGTGATCCGGTAGATCGTGCCGGTCTCGGCGGCGTACAGCGTGTTCGCGTCGCCGCCGTACGCGAGCCCGGCGACGACGCTCGTCACGCCCCACGAGCCGAGCTCGGTCAGCTGGCCGGTCGTGATGTCGAGCGTGAACACGGTCGCGGTCATCGTCGTCGTGCCGAGCGTGCTGACCTCGTAGTACGTCGTCGGCGCGGCCGGCGCGTCGCCGGCATCGGCGCTCGCAGCATCGGCGCGCGCGTCGGTCGGTCCGGGGCGCTGCTCGTCGAACGACAGCCGGCCGCACGCCGCGGCGACGAGCACGAGCGCGACCGCCTTCACGCTCGTATCGTACCAGCTACTCGACGATCACCTTGTCGCTGCCGCCACGGCCGAACGTCTCGGGCATGTACATCTCCTCGGCCTTCGGCGGAGGCACCACGAACGTGCCCGGTGTGGTCGCGCGCGCCACGTAGGCGTACTCGTGCACGCCCTCCCACAGCAGCGACGCGAACGCCTCGACGCGCTCGTCGCGCATGTTCTGGTGCTCGTACCAGGTGCTCTGCCACCACCAGTAGCGGCCGCGCGCCTGCTGCTGCTTCGGATCTTGCGGGATCGGACCGGTCACCGCGAGCGCCGGGTTCATCGGTTCGAGACCCGCGGGCAGCGGATCGACGAGCGCGACGTGGTAGCGGCGGTTCTCGTTCATCATCTTCAGCTTCACGCGCACGCGCGCGCCGGCCTTGATGTGCCAGGTGCCGTCGGCGGCGCGCGTGACGTCCTTCGGATCGTCGGCACCCTCGTAGCGGCGCTCGACGACGAACCCGTAGTCCGCGGGCTCGAGCTTCAGCGACGCCGGCGCGTACCTCATGCCGATCCGGTAGTAGAGCCGGCCGGTGCCGTCCTTCTGGATCGTGAGGTTCTGGTGATCGTGCGTGACGACGTCCTTCATCGCGATGTCGATCTGCGCGTCGTCGGTCGTGCGACCGCGGAACGCGTGGTCGCCGGCGTAGGCGCTGCCGAGCCACACGCGCGCGACGAAGCTCGGCGTCGCCTTCTCGTACGTGTGGAAGTAGAGGTCGAGCGCCTGCAGCACGAACGCGTTCTCCTGCGTGTTGTCCCAGCGCCCGGCCTTGCGGTGCGCGAGCAGGCCGGTGACGAGCTTCGGGATCAGGTCGCTCTTCGGATCCTCCTGGATCAGCGACTCGAGCATCACGCCGTCGACGCGGCGATCGCTCGCGAGCAGCAAGTACGCGCCGTCGCCGTAGCTCGTCGTGAAGTTCGCCGCGCCGGCGGTCTCGCTGACCTTGTTCAGCGCGTGGCGCACGAGCGCCTGCCGCTCGGCGGACGCCGCGGGGTTGCCGGCGAACAGCCCGAGCAGCCAGCCATCGGCCTCCATCGGCAGCTTGTCGGCGCCGCCGGCGCTCGCGAGCAGCTGCTTGCCCTTCGCGAGGTCGACGTCGCCCATCTGCTTGCGCGTGTAGAGCGCGTACG
>JBLMXA010000669.1:0-3459 GCA_050257515.1 Acidobacteriota bacterium
CGAGGCGCGACTCTCCGTCGCCGAGCGCCAGCAGCTCGCAAGCGGGCTCGATGCGTCGATTCGGAGCGCACAGCCGAGCGACGAGGACTGACGCGCGAAGCGCTTGCGCGTGCCACGCGCAGCCGCGCTGCGCCTGCGCGCGCCTAGAGGAGCGCGGCGAGCCACGTCGTTCCGAGGACGAGCACGAGCCCCGTGCCAACGAGGACGGCGTAGCGGCGGGACCCCGAGGTCGCCGCGAGAGCTCCCTTCGTGATCGTGTTGGTGGTGAGCGCGAGCAAGATCGCGAACACCGCGGTCCGCTCGTCTAGGTGTCCGCCGACGGACATCGCGCCGATCGCTGCAGTTGACGAGTGAGCGTCGGCAAATCCGGCGAGCGCGGCGGTCGCGATCGTTCCGGCCGCGCCGAGCCATGAGCGCGCGAGTGTCGACACGAACCCGATGAGCGTGACGAGCGAGCCGAACAGCAACGCCGTGGACAGCCGAAATGCCCGGCCGCTGACCGCCTGGGCATCGGCGCGCCGTCCATGCCAGGTCTGAATCGCCGCGTAGAGCGCGGCAACAAGGCCACCCGCACTCAGTGGCCATGCGAGCTTGGCCAGCAACGCGGGAGACGCTGTGCCAGCCAAGATCGCGAGCTGCATGAACGTGGATACCGTCGATGCAGCGGCACCTGCGACGGCGGGGCGGAGCACGCCGAGCTCGCTGCGCGTGCGCGCCCCCATCGCCGCGATCGTCGCGGAGCTCGAGACGAAGCCTCCGCCGAGCCCCGCGAGCGCGAGCCCGTAGCGCGGGCCGAGCACGCGCTGGGCGATGTAGCCGGCGCCGCTCATCGCCATGAGCACGACCACGAGGCGCCACAGCGTGAACGGATTCACCACGCCAAACGGATCGATGGCGCGGTCCGGCAACAGCGGCAGCACGACGACGGCCGCCACGGCAAACAGCAGCGCGTCCCGCAGCTCGTCCTCGCTCAGGACGTTGCGCGAGATGCGATGGAGCGGCGCGCGCAACGCGAGCAGTGCCGCCACACAGATGCCGGTCGCGAGGGCGATGCGTGGCTCGCGCTCGGCCAATGCACCGAGGATGTACGTGAGGACGAGGGTGACCTCGGACGTAACGCCGGGATCGTCGCGGTCGCCCAGCCAGTAGGAGACGATCGCGATCGCGCCCACGACCAGTGCGCTGATGACGAGGAGTGCTTCGCTGTGGAGCATCGCGACCACACCGCCGAGCAGCGCGACGATCGCGAACGTGCGGATACCCGCGCCGCGCCGGCTCGGCCCTTCGCCCTTGCGCCGCTCGCGCTCGGCACCGATCACGAGGCCGATGCCGAGCGCGACCGCGAGTCGTCCTTCGGGCAGATCGAGGAGCTCCATCAGTAGCTCGCCTGGAGCTGCACGAACCCGGTCAGGGCGGTCGCGCCATACTCCGATCGGAGGGTCATGCCCGTCGGCGCGCTGCCGTACGGAACGAAGATCGCGCCGAGCACCGCAAGGCGATCCGAGAGCGTCGCGGTGGCCGTCGGCGTCGCGACCCCGGAGCTGTCGACGGGACTCTGCAGCCAGCGCAGCGCGAGCTGCAGCTCGGGCGACACCTCGTAGCTCGCGACGAGTGCGATCGCGTGGCGGCCGAGGATCTGCGTGTCGCCACGCGCAAACCGCGTGACGAACGCTGGATTCGATAGCAAAGGGATGGTTTCGGTCGCGCTCGCCGGGGCAAATCCCGAGTAGTGGTACTCGGCGAGCAGGAGCAGTCCGTTGCCGACCGCGAGCTGATAGGAGCCGCCGATGAGTGCCTTGATCGCAACATGCGAGTCGAACTGGCCACCCGCGGGCAGCGGATCGGGCGCGCGGAACACCGCTAGCTCGCCGTGGAGCTCCCCGCCGCCAACCGCCGCGGAGCTGGTGACGCCCGCCATGACGTCGCGGGCACGCCATCCGCCGACGAGCTCGAAGTCGGCGGACCCGCGATAACCGCGGATCCGGCCTACGAAGGCTGAGCTGTCGACCGACTCGCCGACCGCCGCAACCGCATCGGCCGACAGCTTCGGACCGAACGTCACCTCGGCGCGGGCCGCATCGATGCCGCGCCGCCACTCGCGATCGATCTCGAATGGCGAGAACGGCGCAAATAGGTCGACCGCGCTGAACATCACGCCTCGCCCCCAGCCGATCGCCTGGCGACCGATGGTGAGGTTGACCGAAGGCAGCTTGTATTCCGCGGACAGCCGGTCGATCTCGTGCTGCCACTGGTAGCTGCTGGTCGAAACGAACGACCAGTCGAGCTGCCGGATCCGATACGGCGCCGGCGCCAGCGATGGCAACACGCCGAAGCCGGCGAGCGCCGCGGTGCCAGACGACAGGCTCACGCGCTGTTCGTACGCTGCATCGAGGGTGAGCGACTCGGTGGGCTTCGCGTCTCCCATCACGCGAAACCGCCACAGCGAGATCGCATCGTCGCGCTCGGGGAACAGCATTGGATCGTCCGGTTCGCGCGCGACCACGAGGCTGCTACGCAGCGCCGCCTTGACGTCGTAGTCATCGGCGTCGTCCTGCGCATGCGCAAGCCACGGGCACGCGAGCACGCAGCCGAGCAGCACGAGCGCTCGGCCGGCGAGCATCACACACGCTCCGCGAGCACCTGCTTGCCGACACCGGGGAGGATGACGTGAGGCGCTTCTTCCGGCTTGCGCACGTCGCTCGCGACCCGGCCGTCGACGAGCGTGATCACGCGGACGGCATGCGCGACGACGCGCGGATCGTGGGTCGAGAACAGGTACGTCATGCCGTGGCGGTCGCGCAGGTCGCGCATCAGGTGCATCAGGATCTCGGCGTTCTCGCCGTCGAGGTTCGCGGTTGGCTCGTCGGCAAGCACGAGACGCGGACGCGACGCTACGGCGCGCGCCACCGCGACTCGCTGCTGCTGGCCGCCCGAGAGCTCGCGCGGCCTGCGATCGATCACGTCCGACAGCCCGAGCTCGTCGAGCACGGCACGCGCACGCTCGCGACGCTCGTGCGCTGGCATGCCTTGCAACTCGAGGATGAACTCTACGTTCTCGAGCGCGGTGAGGACCGGTACGAGGTTGTAGGCCTGGAACACGAACCCGATCGAGTGCAGCCGTACGTCGGCGCGCTCGTGCGAGCTGAGCTGATCGAGGTGGTGGCCGAGCACGACGAGCTCGCCCTTGCTCGGGCGGTCGAGCGCGCCGAGCAAGTTCAGGAGCGTCGTCTTGCCGCTGCCGGATGGTCCGACGAGCGCGACGAACTCGCGATCGCCGACCGCGAGGTCGACGCCGCGCAGCGCGCGCACCTCTTGGGCACCCGTCTTGAACGTTCGCTCCAGACCACGCGCGAGGACGATGGGTTCACTCATGGTGCAGCTCGCAAAGCAACGGCCGGGTCAGTTCGAGCGCAGACCCAGGCGGGATAAAGGAACGCGATCAACGTGGCGCCGATCGCG
>JBLMXA010000670.1:0-3653 GCA_050257515.1 Acidobacteriota bacterium
CGTGGTGGTCGCCGCCCGAGCAGCCGCCCCCCGACGGCACGCCCGATGCGGTGCGCTGCTGGTTCGCGTCGGCCGGCTGCGCGTCGCGCAGCGAGCCTCGCGCGTCGCTCGCGGTCGCGCCGCCGTCCGGCGCGGAGCCGCGCGCGTGGGCCGCGACGCGCTACGCGCTCGCGCGCGCGCACGTGGCCGGCGACGATCTGTACCAGGTCGCGCGCGCGTTCGCGGCCGAGCCGCTCGGCGCCGATCGCCTCGGCCGCGAGCTGGGCGCGGCGCCCGTCGACGAGGCCGCCGGCCATGCCGCGCTCGGGGCGCTGTTCGACGCGCTCGGCGATCCGGCGCGTGCGCGCGCGAGCTGGCAGGCCGCGGTCGACGCGAGCGCCGAGCCGGCGTTCGTGCGCGGGCTCGCCGAGGCGGTCGCGCGCGGCGGCGACGGCCCGGCCGCGCTCGTGTTCGCGACCACCGCCGCCGCGGCGTGGGGTGATCCCGCGGTCGTCTGGCTCGCGGTCGCGCGCGATCTCGAAGGCGTCGGCCACCACGTCGACGCGCTGACCGCCGCGCGCTCGGCGCTCGAGCTCGGCGACGTCGAGACCTTGCCGGGCGCGTACGACGTCGCGGCGGCGGCGAGCCGCGCGCTCGGCCGCGACGATCAGGCCGCCGCGCTCGCCGCGCAGCGCGCCCGGCTGGCGCCGCCGCCGGTCGATCCGGTCGCGCCGATCGCGGCCGAGCTCGCGACGCTCTCCGCCGACGATCCGCGCCGCCTCGGCGACACCGGCACGCTGGTCGAGCTCGCCGGCGATCCCGACCCGACCGTCGGCCTCGCGGCGGTCAGGGCGCTCGGAAACTAGCCGCCAAGACGCCATGCACGCCAAGACAGACGCCAAGATGATCTTCTTCGAAGAAGATCTTGGCGTCTGTCTTGGCGTGCATGGCGTCTTGGCGGCCAACTATCGGCGCGGCGGTGGGCGCTTGCCGGTGCGCCGGTAGGTCACGTAGTCGCCGACGATCGTCGCGTGATCGAACACGAGCGGGCCGGGCAGCGCGTCGGGCGCGCACACGAGCGTGCGCCGCGCGTCGTCGCCGCCGGTCGGCGTGCCGGAGGCGCGGCCGATGAACACGGTCGACACCGTGTGCTGGCGCGGGTCGCGTGCGGGGTTCGAGTAGACGTGAAACAGCTCGACGAGCTCGACGTCGAGCCTCGTCTCCTCCTTCGCCTCGCGCACCGCCGCGTCGGCGACCCACTCGCCCTCGTCGACGAAGCCGCCGGGCAGCGCGAAGCCGTGCGGCTCGTTCTTGCGCTCGATGAACACGAGCTGGCCGGGCGCGCCGGCGAGCTCGATCAGGACGTCGACGGTCGGCTTGGGGTTGCGGTACTCGGTCACGGCGCCGCGCTCCAGCTCGCGAGCGCGCGCTCGAGCGCCTTCGCGTCGGGATCGCTGTCGGCGAGGTTCTTGCGCTCGTCCGGATCGTTCGCGAGATCGTAGATCTCCCAGCGGTTGTCGCTGATCTTGTAGAACACGTGCTTCTTGCCGTCGGCGGTGATCATCGACTTCGCCTCGTGATCCCACTCCGGCGCGCGCAGCATCTCGGCGAACGCCGGCTGCGCGGCCAGCTCGCCGCCGGCGATCGCCGGCACGAGGCTGCGGCCGACCCACGTCGACGGCGGCGTCACGCCGAACAGCGCGCAGATCGTCGGCGCGAGATCGACGAGCTGGACGACCTCGTCGCGCACCGCCGGCTTGCCCCCCGGCACGCGGAACATCAGCGGCACGTGGAGCAGCTCGTTGTACAGCGTCATGCCGTGGTACATGCCCGACTCGCCGGGGTGGACGCCGAACGCCTCGCCGTGATCGGACATCAGCACGACCGTCGTGTTCGCGGCGAGGCCCGTCTTGTCGAGCGCGTCGAGCAGCTGGCCGATCATGCCGTCCTCGAACGCGACCTCGTAGTCGTACTTCTCGACGAAGTTCGCGAAGCCCTTCTCCTTGTACGTGAAGCCCTCGTGCTCCATGTACGTCGAGTGCGGCTCGAACAGGTGCACGATCATCGCGAACTTCTGCTTGCTGGCCGCGAGCTCGCCGAGCTTCTTCACGGTCTTGCCGACGATGCGCGGGCCCGCGATGTCGTGGTTCGAGCCCGGGATCGGCAGCGCGCCGGAGTTGTCCCACTCGTCGGCGCCCTGCGTGATGTTCGTGCGCATCGGCTTGCCGTCGGTGTTCTTCACGTCCTCGCAGCGGTCGTCGCAGAAGTAGAAGTGCGAGCTCTCGCCGATCGTGTGAAAGCCAGCCGGCCGCAGCGCCTCGAACAGCGTGTCGTTGTCGTCGAGGATCTTCGCGTAGTCCTTGAACTGCTTGTCGACCTTGAGCTGCGACGGGTACTGCGACGTCAAGAACGACGGCACCGAGCGCGGCGTGTTCGGCGCGTTCGCGTACGCGTGGCGGAACACGACCGCCTGCTTCGCGAATGCCGCGATGCGCGGGGTCAGCGGCTTGCCGTCGCGCTCGCTGCCGATGCGATCGAAGCGCAGCGTGTCGACGAAGATCACGAGCACGTTCTGGCCGGCGTCGATCGCCGGCGCGGGCTTCGCGGCGTCGCCCGGGTTCGGCAGCGGCGCCTGCGCGGTCGCGTGGGCGTCGAAGCCGTCGCAGTTCTGGTCGATACCGTCGTCGGCGATCTCCTTCGCGCCGGGGTGGATGTTCTTGTCGTGATCGTTGCAGTCGGGGCCGCCGAAGAACGCGGAGTAGCCGTCGCCATCGTGATCGATCAGCTTGCGCAGGACGCCGATCATGCGGCCGCCGATGTACGAGTGCTCGGTCACGCGCTCCTTCGTGGCGTCGCTCGGCGTGCCGCGCAGGCCCAGGCCGGGCAGCGCGAGCGCGATCACCGTGCCGGCCGCGACGAGCGCGCCACGCCGCGGGATCCGCTCGCGCACGCGCGCGAGCGGGCCGTGGAACACGAGCGCGATCGCGAGCGCGAGCACCGGCATCAGCGCCGGCGCGAACAGCGACCCGAGGTTGAGCGCCTGGTAGTCGAGCCGGCGGAAGATCACGTAGAGCCCGGCGGCGACGAGCGCCGCGATCGCGGCGAGCACGAACAGCACGGTCCGCGAGATCGGCCCGATCGCGGGCACGACCGCGGCGATCCGCCGCGTCACGCGATACAGCGGCAGCGCGGCGAGCGCGAGCACCGGCACGACCGCGACGACCATCACGCCGAGCAGCAGCGCGCCGACGCTCTTGCGCTGGACGTCGGCGACGAGCACGACCGCGAGCTTGGACACCGCGAGCGCGAGCACGCCGCCGAGCACCGCGATCGCGATCAGGATCGCGACGACCGCGCGATCGCGCTCGGCATCGTCGCGCAGCCGGCGGAACGTGCCGCGCAGCCAGCCGTCGCCCCACGTCGCGTTGCCGGCGGCGAGCACGAGCCCGGCGCCGAGCGCGAGCGGCAGCGCGAGCAGCGCCCACAGCCCGAGCAGCGGCAGCGCGCCGCCTCCGGCGTGCGCGATGTCGGCGATGGCCAGCACGAGCCCGGCGAGCAGCACGGGCCCGATCCCGGTGGCGAGCCCGGAGCGATAGGGCGGCGGCGTGTCCGGCATGTAACGAGATTCGTTACCACAGAAGAGAGGGATTGCCGCCAAGACGCCATGCACGCCA
>JBLMXA010000671.1:0-17853 GCA_050257515.1 Acidobacteriota bacterium
TCGCGCGCGACCTCGTGCACGACGTGATGCAGGAGGCCCGCCTCGTACGCGCCGAGCGCGGCGGCACCCGCGAGCACGACGCCGGAGCTCTCGGTCATGTCCTCGGATCGAGCAACCAGCGTGCCGCCCGATTCGCGCAGGCGGTGCGCGCGACCTGCGGCGCCGGCGCTGCAGGTCGCTCGACGTCACCCGCTCGCATTCGACGAGCTCGAGCTCGCCGACCACGAACGGACCGAGCGCCGCGACCGTCGCTTCGCGCTGGCGCGCCTCGGCGGCTCGATCGTCGGCGCGCGTCGGATCGCGAAGCGAGCGAGCGCGAGCACGGCCACGGCCAGACGTTGCCACGAGCCGCGGCGCGACACCGCGCGACATCGCACGCGCGGGTACGGGAGGTCCGCGAAATCACGTCGTCGTTGCCGGGCGCACGCGATGCAACTCCGCAAACAATGGGCCGCACGCACCTCCCGCTCGTCGATCGCTGGGCGCGCACCTCGCGCACCGAGTCGTCGGGCGCGACCGGCGGGCTCGCGCTGCTGACGAACCGCCGCGCGTTCGCGATCGCGGGCGCCGCCTCGGGCGCGCTGCTCGCGACGTACACCGGCGTGCTCGTCGGCAACACCGCGGTGCCGGTGTGGAAGTCGACGCGCCGCGCGCTGCCGCTGTGGTTCGCGGCGGCGTCGGCCGCCGGCCTCGCGTCGCTGGTCGAGCTGATCGGGCCGCCGCGCCGCGCCTGCTCGCTCGCCGCGAAGACCGCCGACGTGATCGGCATGCGCGCGGTCGAGCGCGCCGCGGATCGTGCCGGGCCCGGCGAGGCGCCGCACGGGAGCGGCAAGTGGCGCGCCGCCGCCGCGGTGCTGGCGCGGTTCGCGATCGTCGATGCCGGGCGGACGAGTGCAGGCGATCCGCGCGCGACTTTCGAGTTACAACGAAGAGGATGATGCGCATCGAGGACTACGCGATCGTCGGGGATACCGAGACCCTCGCGCTGATCGGTTGCGATGGCTCGGTCGACTGGCTCTGCTTCCCGCGGTTCGACTCGGGGGCATGCTTCTCGGCGCTGCTCGGCAAGCCCGAGCACGGTCGCTGGCTGATCGCGCCGCGCGGCGAGGTGCGCGGCATGCGCCGGCGCTATCGCGACGCCACGATGATCCTCGAGACCGAGCTCGACACCGAGGACGGCACGATCCGGATCATCGACTTCATGCCGATCCGCGACCGCGCGCCCGATCTCGTGCGCATCGTCGAGGGCGTGCGCGGCCGCGTCACGGTCGAGCTCGAGCTGATCATGCGGTTCGACTACGGCTCGCTCGTGCCGTGGGTGCGCCGCGTCGACCATCGTCTGCACGCGGTCGGCGGGCCCGACGCGCTGGTGCTCGCGACGCCGATCGAGCTGCGCGGCCGCGGCCTGACGACCGTCGCGGAGTTCGCGGTGTCGCCCGGCGAGCGCGTGCCGTTCACGCTGACCTGGCATCCGTCGCACGAGGCGATCGCGAAGTCGCCGGACCCCGAGGTCGCGCTCGCCGACACCGAGTCGTGGTGGCGCGAGTGGGCGTCGCGTTGCGACTCGAAGGGCCCGTACCACGACATGATCGAGCGCTCGCTGCTCGTGCTGAAGTCGCTGACGTACGCGCCGACCGGCGGCATCGTCGCCGCCGGCACGACGTCGCTGCCCGAGGAGCTCGGCGGCGTGCGCAACTGGGACTATCGCTACTGCTGGGTGCGCGACGCGACGTTCACGCTGCAGGCGATGCTGCACGCCGGCTACGCCGACGAGGCGCGCGCGTGGCGAGACTGGCTCCTGCGCGCGGTCGCCGGCGAGCCCGCGAAGCTGCAGATCATGTACGGCGTCGCCGGCGAGCGCCGCATCGACGAGCGCGTGCTCGACTGGCTGTCGGGGTACGAGAGCAGCCGGCCGGTGCGCGTCGGCAACGCGGCGGTCGGCCAGCGCCAGCTCGACGTCTACGGCGAGCTGATGGACACGCTGTACCAGGCGCGCTGCGCCGGGCTGCCCGAGGAGCACGAGGCCTGGGCGGTGCAGCGCGCGTGCCTCGACTGGCTCGAGTCGCACTGGCGCGAGCCCGACGAGGGCATGTGGGAGGTGCGCGCCGATCGCCAGCAGTTCACGCTGTCGAAGGTGATGGTGTGGGCGGCGTTCGATCGCGCCGTCAAGAGCGTCGAGCGGTTCGGCGGCGACGGCCCCGTCGAGCGCTGGCGCGCGCTGCGCGACGAGGCCCACGCCGACGTGCTCGCGCACGCGTTCGATGCCACGCGCAACAGCTTCATGCAGGCGTACGGCTCGAGCCAGCTCGACGCGAGCACGCTGCTGATCCCGATCGTCGGCTTCCTGCCGCCGCGCGATCCGCGCGTGCTCGGCACCATCGAGGCCGTGCAGCGCGAGCTGGTCGTCGACGGGTTCGTCCAGCGCTATCCCACGGGCGGCGCGCACAACGTCGACGGGCTGCCCGGCGCCGAGGGCACGTTCCTCGCGTGCTCGTTCTGGCTCGTCGACGCGCTCGCGCTCGCCGGCCACGAGGCGGACGCGCGCGAGCTGTTCGAGCGCCTCGTGTCCGTCGCGAATCCGGTCGGGCTGCTCTCGGAGGAGTACGACACGAAGCGGCGCCGGCTCGTCGGAAACTTCCCGCAGGCGTTCTCGCACATCGCGCTCGTCAACAGCGCGCGCAACCTCACGGCCGAGCACGGGCCGGCGAAGCAGCGCTCGGGCCGCAACGGCCACGACCGGCACGGTTGATGCTCCGTGATCGGATCGTGCGTGTCCCGATGATCTGCCTCGTGCTCGCGCTCGCGTCGGCCAGCTCGCGCGCGCAGCCGCTCGACCTGACCCAACCGCTCGTCGAGGTGACGTTCGATCCCGGCGAGACCGCGCTCGATCTCGCGACGCGCGAGCAGCTGCGCGCGGCCGTCACGTGGGCGCACGATCACCCGTGGCGCATGCTCGTGATCGAGGCGCACGCCGATCGCACCGGGCCGCGCGCGGAGAACCTCTTGCTCAGCCAGCAGCGCGCCGACGCGGTGCGAGCCGCGCTGATCCAGCTCGGCGTGGAGCCGCAGCGGCTGGTGAGCGCCGCCTACGGCTCGGCTCGCGCGGGCGCGGGCCGTTACGTCGCGGTCCTCGGCACGCTCGGCGATTTTCGCGAGCTGATCGAGCACCAGCACGAGCCGCACACACCGGCGCCACGGCCGGCTCCACAACCCGCGCCGGCGCCCAGGTAGATTCTGATATCCTGGTCGGGTGCGTGCCGCGGTGTGCTCGCTCGCTGTCGCCGCGGCGTGCTACTCGCCGCGCGCCGGGACCGGTGCGCCGTGCTCGCCCGAGCTCGACAACTGCCCCGGAGCGCAGACGTGCGCGCTCGTCGGCGGGGGCTACGTGTGCGTCGATGGCCCGGTGCCCGACGGGCCGGTGATCCGCGATGCGCCCGCGATCGACACACCACCGCTGTCCGACGCGTTCGTGCCGCGCGACACGCCGGCCGATGCGGCGGCGCCGCCGTGGGTGCTCGTGCAGACGAAGGGCTCCCAGTCCGCGAGCGTCACGCTTGCGGCGACCGGTGCCGGGCACCTCCTCGTCGTCGCGATCGAGACGAACGCGACCGACCCGGTCACCGCCGTCGCGGACAGCGCGAACGACACGTTCGCCGCGCTGCCGAGCGCGCGCGCGACGAACAGCGCGGCGAACCTCGGCGTCGAGCTGTGGGCCGCGAGCAACGCGCAGGCGGGCGCGACGGCGGTCACGGTCATCGCGCCGGTCGTCCACGCCGTCGTCGTCTGGGAGGTCGCGAACGTCCGCACGGCCGGAGCGCTCGACAAGGTGACCCTGCTCGACGACCAGCCCGCGACGACGCTGCCCGCCGGCGCCGCGATCACGACGGCCGCGCCCGGCGAATTCGTCGTCTCCGTCGCGATCGTCGCGAACCAGGTCTCGGGCATCCACGCCGGTAACGAGTTCACGAACGACCACACGACGTTCGGCAACGGCTGGGCGCACCTGACCGATCCCGCCGCGCCGGCCGGCAGCCATCAGGCGAAGTGGGACCAGGGCACCGCCGGCGCGTACTGCGCGGTCTCGGCCGCGTTCCTGATCGGACCCTAGGCGCGCTCGGAGAAGTAGTCCTCCGGCGCGGTCGCGTCGTCGCCGTCCTTCACCTTCGCGGCGCGCGCGATCAGCGTTCCGGCGGTCGCGACGACGAGGTTGACGGTCACCGCGAGGAACCCGGCGTAGATCGGCATCTTCCACGGCAGCCCGAGCGTCGCGAGCGAGAACGCCGCGCCGCCGAAGTGCGCGTGGTGAGTGACCGGGTTCGGGATCGTGTAGAGCATCGCGAGGCCCGCGCCCATGCCGGCGATCCAGCCGGCGATCAGGCCGGTCCTGTGGAACCAGCGCGTGAACAACCCGAGCGTCACCGCGGGCAGCGTCTGCAGGATGATCACGCCGCCGATCAGCTGGAGGTCGATCGAGAACTGCGGATCGATCAGCAGGATCACGAGCAGCGCGCCGAGCTTGACGACGAGCGATGCGAGCTTGGACACGCGCGCCTGCTCCGCCGGCGACGCGTTCTTCGCGAGGTACTCCTTGTAGATGTTGCGCGTGAACAGGTTCGCGGCCGCGATCGACATGATCGCCGCCGGCACGAGCGCGCCGATCGCGATCGCGGAGAACGCGATGCCGGCGAACCACGACGGGAACATGCGATCGAACAGCACCGGTACGATCGTGTTGACGTCGGGCTTGCCGCCGTCGGCGAGCGGCACGACGCCGTGGTCGGCCGCCGCGATCGCCATGAACCCGAGCAGCGCGATCAGGCCGAGCAGCAGCGAGTACGCCGGCAGCGCGGCCATGTTGCGCTTGATGATGTCGCGGCTTCTGCTCGCGAGCACGCCGGTGACCGAGTGCGGGTAGAGGAACAGCGCGAGCCCCGAGCCGAACGCGAGCGTGATGTACATGAGCTGGCCGCCCGGCGGCACGAGCAGGCCGCCCTTCTTGACCTGCGCGAAGTGCGCCTGCGCGGCGTCGAAGATCGCGCTCCAGCCGCCGAGCTGGTGCGGGATGTAGATCGCGGCGGCGAGGATCACGACGTAGATCAGCGTGTCCTTGACGAACGCGATCAGCGCCGGCGCGCGCAGTCCGGACTGGTACGTGTACGCGGCCAGGATGCCGAACGCGATGATCAGCGGCGCGTCGCCGGTGACGCCGATCACCTTGAGCACGACCTCGATGCCGACGAGCTGCAGCGCGATGTACGGCATCGTCGCGACGATGCCGGTGATCGCGACGAGCAGCGCGAGCGTCGGCGAGCCGAACCGCGCGCGCACGAAGTCCGCCGGCGTGACGAACCCGTGCTTGTGCGACACCGACCACAGCCGCACGAGCACGAGGAACATCATCGGGTACGTGATGACCGTGTAGGGCATCGCGAAGAAGCCCATGCCGCCGGCCGCGAACAGCAGGGCAGGGACCGCGACGAACGTGTACGCGGTGTAGAGATCGCCGCCGATCAGGAACCACGTCACCCAGCCGCCGAAGCTGCGGCCGCCGAGGCCCCACTCGTCCAGGTGGTGCATCGACTCGGGACGCCGCCAGCGCGACGCGACGAAGCCGATCGCTGCGACCACGGCGAACAGCGTGGTGAAGATGACGAGCTCGGTCCAGTCGATGGTCATGGCCGGCGGTGCCTGGTCTTGAAGTAGACGACCGCGGTACAGACAACGCCTAATCCGATGAACGAGAGCTGCATCCAGTAGAACCGCGGAAAGCCGAAAACCCTCGGCTCCTCGCCATCGTAGAGGAACGTGAGCAAGGGCACGACGACCGGGATCAGCAGCAGCCAGTTCCAGGGGCTTCGGTCCGTCACGGGGCGCATGATACCTTGGGAACCGTGGAGCTCCTCGGCCGCTGGTCACGGGCCTTGGTCCTCGCCGTGGCGATCCTTTGCTACGCGCGGGTGGGCCACGCCGACCCTCAGGGCACGCACTGGCGGCTGTCGACCTCGCGCGGGCCCGTGCACGTGTGGATCCCCGCGAGCTACGACCCCGACACCGCGCTCACCGTCGTGTTCGTGCACGGCTACAACACCGACGTCGACACCGCGTGGAGCGAGTACCACCTCGAGGATCAGTTCGCGCACTCCGAGCTCAACGCGATGTTCATCGCGTGCAGCGCGCCGGCGAGCCTGAGCCGGCCGGTGTACTGGCCGTCGCTGTCGGGCCTGCTGTCGGCGGTGTCGACCGGGATCGGCCAGCCGCTGCCCAAGGGCGAGCTGGTCGCGGTCGGTCACTCCGGTGCGTACCGTACGCTCGTGCGCTGGCTGCCGAACACGCAGCTGAAGACGCTCGTCCTGCTCGACGCCGCGTACGGCGAGGAGGACCAGTTCATGGCGTGGGCGCGCGACGACAAGCGTCATCGCTTCATCAACGTCGCGAGCGACACGATCCAGGAGAGCAACTGGATCGCCGCGTTCCTGCCCGGCACCAAGCGGGTCGACGGCCTGCCGACCGAGTGGAGCGAGGACAGCAAGAACGCGCGCGTGCTCTACGTACGGACGTGGATCGGCCACATGCCGATGATCACGGGCGGCGTGGCGCTGCCGATGGCGCTGTCTGTTCTGCGCTGAGCTCGGCCAGCCACTCGCGATCGAGCCGCGCGGCGCGCTGCGCGGCGAACCGCGCGTGCGCCGACTCGAGCTCGCCGATCAGGCGCTCGACCTCGTCGAGCCGGCCGGCGCGGTGCAGCTCGCGGCGCAGATCGTTGCACACGTAGCGCAGGCACAGCGTGGCGCGCTCGGTCGGTGCGAGCGTGCAGCCGGTCTGCCCGCGAAACGCGCAGCCGGCGTGCTCGGTGCGCGGCGCGACGAGATCGCCCGCGCGCGTGCCGGCCTGCGCGAGCGCGGCGACATCGTCGTCTCCGAAGATCACGGACGTGTCGCCGCTGCAACAGTGCCCACCTGCGAAGATGCCGCCGGGCGCGGGCAGACCCTGTGCACAGCTCGTACAGCAGGACACGTCGCCGATCGCGTGCGTGATCTCCGCCTTCAGCTCGCGGACGTGGAGCGCGGTCGCGCGCTCGTCGGCAGCGGGCCGCGCGGCGCGCTCGCGACGCAGACGCCGCTTCAGCGAAGCGAGCTCGGCGGCACGCGTCGGCGCGCCGTGGCGCAACCGTGCGAGCAGGCGATCGACCGTGACGATCACCACGAAACGCTACCACTGCTCCGGACCGAAACCTGCTACCACATCGTCGGATGTCGACCCGGTTTGAAGATCGCTGGTTGTCTCCACGCCGCCAGACGGAGTATCCGGCCCGGGAGCTCGTCGCGGAGGGCACGCTGCACGCCCGCCGCGAGGCGACGTTCCTCGCGCTCACGACCACGTTCGTCGCGTCGCTCGCGGCGCTGCTGCTGCTCGGCACCGCGCACGCGATCGACGTGTCGGCGCTGGTCGCGCGGGTCGTGCCCGACGTCGAGCTCACCGTCGCGCTGCAGCTGCCGTTCGGCGTGATCCCGGCGGCGCTCGGCTTCGTCGCGGTGATGCTCGCGTGCGAGCTGTACGGCCGCCGCCGCGCCGGCGCGCTGGTGTGGGCGGGCATGCTCACCGCCGGCGCGCTGGTCGGGCTCGCGCGGCTCTCCGATGTCGCCGACGGCCGCGACGCCGCGTTCGGGCCGGCGGTCGCGCTCGCCGCCGGCGTGATCGTCGCCCACATCGCGAGCCTGCTCGTGTTCGACACGTTCCGCCGCGCGTTCGGCGGCCGCCACGTCGCGCTGCGCGCGATGCTCGCGTCGCTCGTCGCGCTGCCCGCGAGCTGGGCGGTCTACGGCGCGATCGTCCACGCCTGGACCGGCGCGGGCGCCGACGCGATCGCGCCGGTCGCGCTCGGCTCGATCGCGTGCACGCTCGCCGGGGTGCTCGTGCTGCTCGTGCCGCTCGCGATCGCCGCGCGCGCGCTCGCGCTCTACCTGCGCGTCGGCCGCGCCGGCGACGACGACGCCGAGAGCCCGCGGCTGCCGCCCGCGACCATCGTCGAGGACGACGACGAGCCGCAGTTCGCGCGCCGCCGGCCCGCGCGCGCGACGCTGTCGCCGTTCTCGAGCGGCGAGATGCGCTTCTTCGAGGAGGGCGAGCAGCTCGAGAACTGAAGCGGTTGCGGGCGGTTGCGTGATCCGGCGGGCGCTTTCGCCCGGCCTCGGTAGACTTCTGAATGGCGGTCCTGAGGCTGGCGGTCGACGACGAGGCGCGTGCCGACACGGCCGTGTCCGACGACGAGCCGAGCAGCAGCTTGCCCGAAGGCTGGATCGCGGACGGCTGGAAGCTGTCGACGCAGGTGATCCCGCGCAAGGCGCGCAAGATGCTCAAGCGCCTCGCGCGCGATCCCGACAACGTGATCGCGTGGCTGGCGACCGAGTACCGCGCGTTCAGCTGCGACGACCGCGATCCGATCCGCAACCGCGCCGTGTCGTGGGGCGCCGAGGCCGTGGTCGAGCTGCAGAAGCGCGACGGCGGCATCGCGCCGGCCGCCGACTGGGACGACACCACCTCGCTCCACGCGGTCGTCTACCGCCACGTCGACCTGCTCGCCCAGTACCACCAGCTGTGGCGCGCGCACGCGTTCAACCGCCGACCGAGCGCGGCCGAGGCGTGGGCCGCCGAGAACGAGGACGTCGTGCTGCGCCTCGCGCGCTACCACGCCGAGCTGCGCGAGGACCCGCTGCCGGCGTTTCGGTGCCTACGGCCGCCGTGGGTCGTGCGAGCACCGTAGGTCAGCGACGTGGTTCGCGCGGCGCGAGATGCGGCGCGAGTTCACATTTCTTCTGTGGTCAAACTAATGCCGGTGGATGTCGAGTCGTGAGGCGGGAGCGCGTGACGAATCGTTGGAGCACAAATAGTGTGCATGCAATGACCGTCTCGGGCTGTTAGTTCGACTAGGGTGCAGGTGCGGCGTCAACTTCTCCTCGGTGCTGGCGTCGTGGCGGTGTTGACGTTCTGCTGCGGAATCCTCGGCGTGGTCGCGCTGCGGATCGAGCATGTCGAGGATGCCCGCACCATGGACCGCATCCTCCACGAGCTGGACGACGCGCGCCAACTGCGAGTCAGAACGCAGGCGGTGATCGCGAGCGCACGCGGCTACCTGCTGACTGCGGACGATCGGTACGAGCGCGCGTTCGTCCGACAACGCGATGATGTCGCCGCCACTCTCGCGCAGATGACGAGCCGCGGCGATACGCCGCCGGCGCAGATCGAAGCCATCCGCCGCGCGATGCTCGACTACCTCGGCGCGATCATGCGCGATCGCGCCGCGCGGCCGCCTCCGTCCGCGGAGCTCGCGACGACGTTCGAACGCGACATCGAGCCGCACTCGCAGGAGCTCCTGAGCGCAGTCGAGACCGTTGATCGGGAGCTGAGGGCCCGCGTGCAGCAAGAGCATCGGAGGGCCGCGAACAAGATCGGCGCATTGTCCAAGCTGCTGCTCGTGGGCTCCGGCGCGAGCTTCGCTTCATGCGTGCTGCTCGCGATCATGGCTGCTCGCAGGCTCTCGCGACGCTTCGACGACGCGGAGTCGTCGAAGCACGAAGCGACGCGTTCCGCGGCGGCCCGCAAGGCGATGCTCGATGTCGTGTCGCACGATCTGCGCACACCGATCACGTCCGTCCTGCTCGCGGTCGAGATGCTTCGCATGCAGCACGGCGAGACGCCCCAGCTCGGCCGTCTGGCAAGGGTCGCGCATCAGATGAAGAGGCTGGTCGATGACCTGCTCGATGCGTCCCGGGCGGAAACGACCGGGCTCCAGCTCGAGCTCCATGGCTGCGAGGTCCGGGACCTTCTCGACGGCGCCGCTCAACAGATGCAGGACCACGCTGCCGCGCGCGGCGTTCGTGTCGAGGTCTGCAGCGACGTCACGGATGTGATCTCCGTGGACCGCGGTCGGATCATCCAGATCGTCGCGAACCTGACCGGGAACGCGCTGCGGCTTGCGCGCTCCGGCGACGTCATCACGCTCGCGGCCAGGCGCCGTGAAGCCGTGGTGCGGTTCTCGGTCGCCGATTCGGGCCCCGGCATCTCGCCCGCCGAGCTCGAGCACCTGTTCGAACCGTATCGTCCCGGCTCGGGGCGCTCGCGCAGTGGAAGTCTGGGCCTGGGCTTGTTCATCTGTCGCACGCTCGTGGAGGCCCACGGCGGCCGACTGGGAGTCGACAGCACGATCGGAAAGGGCAGCACGTTCTGGTTCGAGTTGCCGCTGCAGCACCGCCCCGACGCCACGCTGCTCGCCCCGATCCGGCTGAACCTCGGCTCGTGAGTCGTTCGATGCGGAGCACGCCACGGGCGCGTGCTACTCCTTCGGGATCGCGTCGAGCTCCTGCCAGCGCGCGAACAGCCGCTCGACCTCGTGGCGGGCGGCGTCGAGCTTGCCGACGAGCTCGGGCACCTCGGCCGCGCGCTCCTTGAACACCGCGGGATCGGAGAGCGTCGCCTCCAGCGTCGCGACCTCGCGCTCGGCGGCGACGATCGCCTCCTCCATGCGCGCGAGCTCGTGCCTCTCCTTGAACGTGAGCTTGCGATCTCGTTCCCTCTTCTTCTCTGGCCTTTGTGTCCTCTGTGTCTCTGTGGTTCGTTTTTCTTCTCGCGGCCGCCTCTCGACGTAGAACGAGTAGCTGCCCTCGTACAAGGTCACGCGCGCGTCGCCCTCGAACGCGAGGATCGCGGTCGCGATGCGATCGAGGAACCACCGGTCGTGCGACACGATCAGCGCGCAGCCCGGGAAGGCCATCAGGCCCTGCTCGAGCGCGGCGAGCGTCGGCAGGTCGAGATCGTTCGTCGGCTCGTCGAGCGCGAGCAGGTTGCCGCCGCGGCGCAGCAGGCGCGCGAGCTGCACGCGGTTGCGCTCGCCGCCCGACAGCTTGCCGATCGTGGTGTCGGCGACGCTGTCGGGGAACGCGAGCATGCGCAGGAAGCTGCGCACGTGGACGCGGCCGTCGGGCAGCTCGACGAAGTCGTAGCCGTCGCCGACCTCCTCGAGCACGGTGAGCTCGTCGCGCAGCTCGCTGCGGCTTTGCTCGAGGTACGCCGGCCGCGTGTTCGCGCCGAGCACGACGTTGCCGGCATCGGCCGGCTCGAGCCCGAGCATCGTCTTGAGCAGCGTCGTCTTGCCGGCGCCGTTGGGGCCGACGATGCCGATGCGATCGCCGGGCTTCATCACGAGCGTCAGGTCCTCGAACAGCAGCTTGCCGCCGAGCGAGCGCGTCACGCCGGCGAGCTCGACGATCGTGCCGCCGAGCCGCGGGCCGGTGGGGAGCTGCAGCGTCATCGCCGGGCCGCGCACGTCGTCGCCGGCCGGCGCCGCCGCGACCGCGGCGTCGAACCGATCGATGCGCGCCTTCGCCTTCGTCGTGCGCGCCTTCGGGCGGCGGCGGATCCACTCGATCTCGCGGCGCACGAACATCGCGCGCTCGTGCTCGTGCATCGTCTCGACCGCGAGCCGCTCGGCCTGCTGCAGCAGGAACTCCTCGTAGTCGCCGTCGTACGCGTACGCCTTGCCGCGATCGAGCTCGACGATGCGCGTCGCGACCTTGTCGAGGAAGTAGCGGTCGTGGGTGACGACGACGAGCGCGCCCTGCCACGCGGCGAGCCGCGTCTCGAGCCACTCGACCGTGCGCGCGTCCAGGTGGTTCGTCGGCTCGTCGAGCGCGAGCACCTCGGGCTTGCCGAGCAGCGCGCGGGCGAGCGCGACCCGCCGGCGCTCGCCGAGCGATAGCTGCGCGATGTGCGCGGCGTGCGGCGGCAGCTGCAGCGCGGCGGTGACCGTGTGGACCTCGTGGTCGGGGACGCCGTCGCGGGCGAGCGCGCCGCCGACCGTCGCGGTCAGGTCGAGCCGCGGCTCCTGTGCGACGTACTCGAGCGACAGGTCGCGCCGCCACGTGATCGCGCCGCCGTCGGGCTCGAGCGCGTGGACCATGATCTTCAGCAGCGTCGACTTGCCGCTGCCGTTCGCGCCGATCAGGCCGATGCGGTCGCGGTCGTGCACCGCGAGCGACACGCCGGCCAGCACGCGGCGGGTGCCGAACGACTTCTCGAGATCCTGGAGCGTGACGACGGCGGCCAACTACGGGATGTATAGCTTGCCGATCGCGACCTGCGTGGGATCGACGACGGTGTTGCCGGCGCGGTCGCGCATGCCGCCGGAGGGCAGCACGAAGTCCGCGGCGGTGCCGTCGAACACGATGCCGCCGGTGATCGGCTCGGCGCGATCGAGCTCGAGCTGGAGCAGCATCGTGCCCGGCGCGAGCTGCGCGTCGGTGGTGACCGCGCCGGTGCCGCTCGCCTTCTGGCTGAGCGCGACGACGAGGTTGGCCGCGAGCGGGCCGTCGGCCGGGATCGCCGCCGACGCCGCCGCCGGGCTCGAGCCCGGATCGAGCGCGGTCTCCGGCGTGAAGTTGCCGAGCGTCACCTTCGCGGCATCGAGCGGCAGGTCGAAGCCCGTCGCGTAGCCGGTGAGCGCCTGGTCGCCGACGACGAGGTCGAGCACGGCCTTCGCGCCGGTCGACGTCTTGTCGTGGACGAGGCGCAGCAGGCCGGTGCCCTTCGGCGGATCGTGATAGACGAGCTGGCCCTTCTGGTCGTCGCCGCAGGCGGCGAGCAGCACGGAGGCGAGCAGGACGTAGCGGATCATGGATGACCTCCGAACTTCGCGAGCAGGGCAGACAGATCGGATTCGTCGATCGCGGCGACCGGCGGATCGCTGCCGGCGGAGCTCATGTCGAGGATCCACGAGTAGTACGGCTTCGTCGTCGTCGCCGGCGTGACGCCGAGGCGCGTCGCCATCGCCGCGACGTCGATCCAGTCGAGGCGCAGGTTGCGATCGTAGTCGCCGTTGCCGAGCGCGCCGTGGTTCTCGCCCGCGCTCGGGTAGATCTCCCACAGCCCGCGGCCGTACGTCGCGACGCGGATGAACTCCTGGTTCTTCGCGACGTACATGTCGCGCACCGGCACCATCGGCAGCTCGTCGCCCATGCGATCCCACGTCGCGCCGTCGTCGAGCGAGATGTACACGCCGACGTCGGTGCCCGCGTAGATCGTCGTCGGCGTCACCGGGTCGTACTTGACGACGTAGACCGGCACGTTCGGCAGCCGGTGCGCCGGATCGGCGCCGACGATCGACGTCCACGTCGCGCCGAAATCCGTCGTGCGGTAGAGGTGGCCCTTGTCGTCGGGCGGCGGCAGCCGCGCGCCCGATGCCGGATCGATCATCGTGCCGGTGAACGAGCCGATGAACACCTGACCCGGCTGCGTGCCCGCGGGCAGCACCGGCGGGAAGTCCATCGACGACGGCCCGGTCAGCCGCTGCGCGTCGCCGACCGGGTGCACCGGCTGCGCGACCGGCCAGATCACCTGCGAGTTGCCGTGCGTCGTGTAGAAGAACGGCTTGGCCGACACCGTGCCGACCGCGCCGTAGAGATCCGGCGTGCCGCGCGAGGCGACGACGTTCCCGAAGCTGACGCCGCTCGGGTCGCCGGTGAGGTCCTGCGAGATCGACTGCCAGATGAACGAGCTGCCGCTCGGGATCGCGACGAACACCTGGCCGTCGGAGTGCGTGAGCACGCTCTGGCCGGTCGTGTCGGTCTCGACGTTCGAGTAGTGGACGAGGAACGGCTCGCTGTCCTCGTGGACCGCCGCCGCGCGCTCGTGCGCGCGCTCCGCCTCCTGCTCGGGCCGCTCCATGCCGGCGGGCGACACCGCGAAGTGCCAGTGCGCCAGGCTGTCGGTGGTGTTGTCGGGCACCTCGGTCGAGCAGTCGACCGCGGCGGGGTTGCAGAAGTAGCGGCCGAACTCGACGCTCGCCCAGTAGGTCGTGCCGCTCGACGAGCTGTGCACGGTCGCGCCGATGCCGTCGCCGCCGATCGGCTGGTTGAACGCCGACGGGTTGTGGATGTCGGTGCGGAAGCGCGTGCCGTTGTCCTGCAGGCCCGAGAACACGACGAACGGGTTGCCGGTCGCCGGATCGCCCGACGCGACGGAGTACATGAGGTGCGTCGCGAGCCCGCGGTTGTGGTTCGTCCACACGACCTGCTCGGCCGCGGTCGACGTGTCGAACACGTTCGTCGACGAGAACACGCCGCCGTCGGTGCCGGCGAACGTGCGCAGCTGGCCGCCGACGTTGACCGACGCCGCGGTGTGCCAGTCGGCGTGCACGTACGGCAGCACGCCGTTCGCCGTCGCGCCGATGTCGGCGCCGGGCAGCCAGTGCGAGACGAGCTCCCACTTCGGGCTGGCGGCGGTGCCGTTCAGCGTGCGCACGCCGCACAGGTTGCCGCCGACGAGCACGTGATCGGCGTTCGTCGGGTCGACGACGATCGCCTGGTTGTACCAGGTCTGGCTGTGGCCGACGTCCATGTCGCCGCAGTCCGAGACGAGCGTGCCGGTGCCGTCGTCGTACTGGACGCTCGGGTTCGCGAGCGTGCCGGTCGCGTCCTTCCATGTGACGCCGGCGTCCGTCGAGCGCCAGAAGCCGAACGTGCGGAAGCCGTCGACCGAGCCGACGTACGCGTAGACGGTGTTGCTCGGGCCGGCGGCGAGCGTCGTGCGGCCGGTGCCGGCGGTCGCCGGCAGGTTCGTGACCGGCGTCCAGCTCGCGCCGTCGACCGACGTCCAGATCGCGACGTTGTTGCCGAGCGTGCACACGCTCGACGCGTCGGAGCCGAACAGCCCCGGCGGCGGCGACATCGCGTCGCACGCGGTGAGCCCGGAGGCGACCCACGCGCCGTTGCCGAGCGGCACGACGCTCCACAGCGCCTCGGCGAGCTTGGTGCCGCCCTTGTTCGGCAGATCGACGAACTGGAACGTCGCGCCGCTATCCGCCGACGAGAACAGGCCGGCATCGGTCGCGGCGAGCACGACCCCGCCCTGCACCGAGATCTGGCGGATCGCGCCGACCGGCTGCGGCGTGCCGTCCGGCAGCGTCGCGGCGAGCTCCACGGGATCGCTCCACGTGCCGCCGCCGTCCGTGCTGACGAAGATCGTGTCGCCGGAGCCGTCGACGAAGTCGCCGCTGCCGACGTAGATCGTGTCGGGGTTGTCGGGATCGAGCGCGAGCGAGCCGATCGCGAGGTTCGGCCGCGTGTCGAACGCCGGGTTCCACGTCGGCCCCGACGACGACAGGAAGTCGAACGACTTCCACAGGCCGCCGCCCGACACCGCGACGTACACGATGTTCGCGTCGCGCGGATCGACCGCGATCGCGTTGGGGCGACCGGAATCGACGCCCATGATCTGGTGGTAGTTGACCTCCATCGGCGCGTCGGTCGGACCGAGGTTGACCCACGTCGTCGCCGGCACCGACGGCAGCGCACTCTCGAGGAAGCGCTTCATCGCCTGCCGCGCCTCGATCTTCAGCGACTCGTCGCGCGCGACGCGATCGCGCACCACGAGCTCCGCGGCCGTCGCGCGATGCGTGCCGGGACCTCTCATTCGATCATCGTCGTGCTTGGGCGTGTGATGTGCTCGCGCGCCGTGGGCATGCGGCCGGGCCACCAAGAACATCACCGGGACCGCAGCCGCGCCAAGCATCGACGCCACCACCAGGGCTCTGCGCATATGCGTCGAGTTACTCGCGGCGGCCATGCGCGGTCAATGGGCATCGTGCGGTAGGATGTGCCGCCGAGGTCGTGGAAGCGTGGCGCTGAGAACCGTTCGGGTCCCTAACAGCATGTCAGCGGCGTTCGAGGCGGCCGAGCATCTGGTGTCTCGGTACTTCGCCGAACGCGGGGACTCGCCGGAGCGCGGCACGATCGAGGTCCACGGCGAGCGCTACGTGCTCGTGCGCGCCGCGGCGCTGTCCGTCGAGTTCTTCGCGCTCGTGCGCAGCCTCTACGGCGAGGCGCGCGCGCGCGAGGCCGACGAGTTCGCGCGCAACATCCTGTTCGATCTCGCGCACGCGATCGGCAAGTCCGACGCCGCGAGCTTCCACCACAAGATGAACGTGTCCGAGCCGATCGAGCGGCTGTCGGCCGGGCCGGTGCACTTCGCGTACACCGGGTGGGCGCTCGTCGAGATCAGCGCCGAGTCGCGGCCGACGCCCGACGAGGACTTCTACCTGCTCTACGATCATCCGTACTCGTTCGAGGCGAGCGCGTGGACCACGCACGGCGGCCGCGCGCCGTTTCCGGTCTGCGTGATGAACGCCGGCTATTCGTCGGGGTGGTGCTCGGAGAGCTTCGGCGTCAACGTCGTCGCGACCGAGATCCTGTGCCGCGCGCGCGGCGACGACAGCTGCCGGTTCGTGATGGCGCACCCGAGCCGCATCGAGGCGCTGGTCGCCGAGTACCGCGAGGCGCGCCCCGACGTCGCTCTCGGCGACTACCAGATCCCGGATTTGTTCGCGCGCAAGAAGATGGAAGAGGAGCTGCGACAGAGCCGCGACGAGCTCGAGGTCCGCGTGGCCGCGCGCACCGCCGAGCTCGAGGAGGCGAACCGCCGTCTGCTCCAGGCGCAGAAGCTCGAGGCGGTCGGCCGGCTCGCCGGCGGCATCGCGCACGACTTCAACAACCTGCTCGCGACCGTGCTGATGCGCGCGAGCCGGCTGCAGAGCCGCGTCGCGAAGGACGATCCGTCGTGGCGCGAGCTCGAGCAGATCCGGTTCGCGTGCGAGCGCGGCGGCGCGCTGAGCCGGCAGCTGCTCGCGTTCAGCAAGCGCCAGCCGTCCGAGCGCAAGCCGCTCGAGCTCGGGCAGCTCGTGCGCGAGCTCGAGCGCACGTTGCTGCCGCTCGTCGGCGAGCACATCGAGGTCGTGACGACGGTCCGCCACGACGCGCACATCGAGGGCGATCGGAGCCAGCTCGAGCAGGTGCTGATGAACCTGGTCGTCAACGCACGCGACGCGATGCCGGGCGGCGGCGTGCTGCACCTCGAGGTCGACGTCGCCGAGCTTCCCTCGCAGCGGGTGACCACCGGGCCGCTGCCGGCGGGCCGCTACGCGACGCTCGCGGTGTCGGATACGGGCAGCGGCATGGACCTCGACACGCTCGCGCGCGCGTTCGATCCGTACTTCACGACGAAGGCCGAGGGCCGCGGCACGGGCCTGGGGCTGTCGACGGTGTACGGCATCGTCGAGCAGGCCGGCGGCGGCATCGCCGTCGACTCCTCGCCGAACAAGGGCTCGCGGTTCACGCTGTACTTCCCGGCGGTCGCCGCGCCGGTGGTGGACGCGCGGCGGCCGTCCTCGCCGGCGATCGCCGCGCCGCGCCGCCGCCGCATCCTGCTCGTCGAGGACGAGTCCGATCTGCGCACCGCGCTCGCCGACGTGCTGCGCGCCGCGCACGACGTCGTCGCGGTCGAGTCCGGGGCCGCCGCGCTCGACGCGCTCGAGGCGGCGAGCGAGCCGTTCCAGCTCGTGCTCACCGATCTCGTGATGCCGCGGCTGTCGGGCCGCGAGCTCGCGCGCCTCGTCCGCGCGCGCTGGCCCGAGGTCCGCGTGCTGTTCATGTCGGGCTACGACCGCGACCAGCTCGTCGAGGGCCAGCCCGCGGAGGCGACCGAGTCGATCCTGAACAAGCCGTTCAGCGTCGACGAGCTGACGAAGCGGATCGACGAGCTGTTGCCGTGATCACTGCCCCGCGAACTCGAACCGGTGGTAGGCGCGCGTCGACTTGCCCGACGGGCTCTTCGCGAACGTGATCTTCTCGACGACCTTGCGCACGCAGTCGACGACCTCCTGCTGCGTGATCTGGTCCTGCTGCATGCCCTGCGACGTCTCGGTGACGTGACCGGCCGGATCGATGACGAAGTTGATGAAGATCTTGCCGCCCATGCCGGCCTTCGCCTCGAGGCCCTGATCGTAGCACTTGCGCGCCTCGTCCCTGT
>JBLMXA010000672.1:0-3350 GCA_050257515.1 Acidobacteriota bacterium
GGGCGACTACCTGCACTTCACGTCGCCGATCCGGCGCTACCCGGATCTGCTCGTGCATCGCCTGCTCAAGCATCACCTCCACCGCGACGGCCATGCGTCGGGCGGTGGCTACGCGAAGCCGCCGCCGTCGGTCGACACGCTCGGCGAGCTGGCGGCGGCGTCGAGCGCGCACGAGCGGCGCGCGATCGAGGCCGAGCGCGAGGCGGTCGCGATGTATCGCGCGTACCTGATGCGCGATCAGGTCGGCCAGCAGTTCCCCGGCGTGATCTCGGCGGTGACGAGCTTCGGCGCGTTCGTCGAGATCGAGGAGCCGTTCGTCGAGGGCCTGATCAAGCTCGATTCGCTGGGCGAGCCGTTCTCGTACGACGAGGCGCACATGCGACTGTCCGGAAAGCGGACCGGTCGCACGCTCGCGCTCGGCGATCGCGTGACCGTCGAGATCAGCAACGTCTCGGTGCTCCGCCGCCGCATCGACTTCCTGCTGATCGAGGGCGGCGCGGTGAAGGGCAAGCCGAGCGTCGAGCACGCGCCGCGCACGAGCCACCAGCACAAGAAGCGCGCGGGCCGCGAGATCGAGCGCGCGCAGACGCATCACGTCGAGCGCGGCGCCGCTCCTCGCCGCGAGCGCGGCGCCGGCGGCAAGCTCCGCCTCGGCGTGTCGCACCGCGGAGTCGGGAAGAAGAAGAAATAACCGCCAAGGCGCCGAGGACGCCAAGCCGGAGCGAAGATCCTGACACTGGCTCGGGCTCGGCGCGCTCGGCGCCTTGGCGGTTCGACTATCTGCTGCTGGTCCGCCGGAAGTAGCGGCGGATGTGCACGAGGTCGCGCTCGAGCTTCTGCTCGCGCATCTTGCGGACGTCGTCGGCGCGGACGACGAGCGTCGCGATGCCGTGGACGTCGGCGTGCAGGCGCGTGTGGACCCGCGTCGTGCCGGGCTGGTCGCCGGGCGCGAACACGATCTCGCCCCACACCGTCGCGTGCTTGTTGCCGGTGTCCTCGAAGTAGAGGAGCCGCGCCTGCGGCTGGTTGTGGAACACGAGGTTGTCGCGGTTGCCGTCGGGCTTGACCAGCGTGACCTTCGCGTCGACGCCGTGCTGGGCGGTGACGATCACCTTGGCGACGTCGGGGAACACCTGCGTCCACCGCGAGTAGTCGAGCACGATCGCGTAGATCGTCGCCGGGTCGCCGTCGACGATCGTGTCGCCCTCGGTGGTCGAGGGGTCGTCCGCGCTCTGGTAGACGCGCACCCCCGGCGTGGCCATGACCGGCGCGGTGGCCAGGCCGACGAACGCGAGGGCGAGGAGCGCGCGCACTGGGCCCACTGTGGAGCAACCGCCGTGCCCGACCAAGAATTCGGCGCTTTCGCGGGGATGCGCGGCGGGTGGCTGTTGGACTCGCGGGCAGCTTGTCGGGTTTCCTCACAGATCCGGACAACCGTGTCGCGGTCGCCACGTCGGAAAACCCCTCACCGAACGGCCAGGGCCTCGAGCAATTTCCGCCGGGTGATCGGCTTGGCGACGAGGGCCCGCACGCCGAGGTCGCGAGCGCGTCGCCGGTGCTCGGGATTTGCCCGGGACGTGATGATCACGATCGGCGTCGTCTTGAACCGCTCGTCCTTGCGCAGGTGCGCGATCAGGTCGAAGCCGCCGAGCTCGGGCATCTCGAGATCGGTGACGACGAGGTCGTAGCGGAGCTGCCGCGTCATCTGGAGCGCGCGCGCGCCGTCCTCGGCGACATCCACGATCCAGCCCTCGCGCCCGAGCATCGAGGTCATCGCCTCGCGGATCGCGCGCGAGTCGTCGACGACCAGCGCGCGGCCGGCGAGCACCATCGGCGCGCTCGCGGCGTCGCCCGCGATCTCGCCGGGCGCGTCGGGATAGACCCTGCGCACCAGCTGCGCGGGGTCGAGGATCAGCTGCACCTTTCCCGACCCGCTGATCGTCGCGGCCGCGTACAAGGTCAGCGGCGCGAGCAAGGGACCGAGTGGCTTGATGATGATCTCGCGCGGGCCGACGATCTTGTCGACCGTGCACACGAGGTGCTTGCCGGCGAAGCTGACGACGATGCCGGGCCGCCGCTCGGCGCCCGGGCCGTGGCCGAGCAGCGTCTCGAGCCGCAGCACGGGCAGCGACTCGTGGCGCACGAGCGTCGCGGTCGCGCCGGGCTCGACGAGCGTGGTGTCGACGACGTGGACCGCGGGGATCGCGTAGACCTGGCCGCCGACCTTGAACAGCATCGCCTGGGCGAGCGACGTGGACAGCGGCAGGCGCAGCGAGAACGTCGTGCCGCGCCCCGGCGTCGACAGCACCTTCACCTCGCCGCCGAGCCGCGCGATCGTCTGCCGCACGACGTCGAGGCCGATGCCGCGGCCGGCGAGCTCGTCGGCATCCCCGCGCACCGACACGCCGGTGCCGAGCGCGTCGAGCACGTCGGCATCGGTCGCGAGCTGGGCGCGCGCGGCGGTCCACCGGCCGGTCGCGACGAGGCGGTCGCGGAGCGCGTTCGTGTCGATGCCGCGGCCGTCGTCGGAGACCTCGAGCACGAGCAGGTTGCCGTCCTGCCGCGCGCGCAACGCGACGACCGCGATCTCGGGCTTGCCGCGGGCGACGCGCTCCATCGGCGCCTCGATGCCGTGCGCGACCGCGTTGCGGAGCAGTTGCGTGATCGGATCGACGAGCTGCTCGGCGACCGCCTTGTCGAACTCGGTGTCCTCGCCGAGCGTGCGCAGCTCGACGCGCGCGCCGGTGGCGCGGCGCAGCGCGCGCAGCGTCCGCGCGGCATGCGACATCAGATTCCGCGCGGTCTCCATGCGGATCCGCGTCAGCCCGCGCTGCAGCTCGCCGATCGTGCGGCGCAGCGCCTCGATCTCGTCGAGCAGCGCCGCGGTGGTCTGCGAGAGCAGGGCGGCCTGGCTCGCGAGCTCGGTCTCGGCGTCGGCGGCGCCGCGCGCGTTCGGCGACATGTTCGACAGCGAGTCGCGCAGGTTCTGGCGCGTGCGTGCGAGGTCGCGCGCGAGCGTGCGCAGCAGCTGGACGCGGCGCTCGATGCGCGTGCGGTCGAACAGTAGCTCGCCTGCGCTCGACATCAGCGCGTCGATGCGCTCGGGCTCGACGCGCACGTAGGCCTTGGGCTCGGGGCTCGCGACCGCGTCGGACGCGATGTCGGCGATGGTCTCGGGCAGGGCGATCGCGGCGTTCGAGCTGTCGCCTGGCTCGAGCACGATCGTCGGCATCACCAGCGAGTCGGCCGGCGACGGCGCCTCGGGCGGGATCGATTCGGCGCGCGGCCGCGCGTCGGTGACGATGAACGGCGTGAGGTCGCGCGTCGCTCGCCCGGTCGCGATGCGATCG
>JBLMXA010000673.1:0-2588 GCA_050257515.1 Acidobacteriota bacterium
GTGGCTGCTCGCGAAGCCGCAGGTGTCGTCGGTGATCTTCGGCGCGCGCACGATCGCGCAGCTCGACGCGAACCTCACCGCCGACAAGCTCGAGCTGTCGGCCAAGCACGTCGAGGTGCTCGATGCGGCGAGCGCGTTCGACCTCGGCTACCCGTACAGCTTCATCCAGTCGACGCAGGCGCAGTGGTGATCAGGGCGCTTCGAGGTCCGAGACCTTGATGCCGTTACGCACGCACATCATGGCGAGGTTCGAGCGGTTGCCGGCGATCTTCTTGTAGAAGAGCTTTGCCTTGGCCAGGTTCGCCGCGTTGCACGCCGACATGAACGCGAGCTGGTAGCGGCGGTCGGTCGGCTTGCACGCGATCGCGCCCTCGAAGTCGGCCAGTGCCTCGGCGTGCCGGCCCGTCGCTTCGAGCTGGCGCGCCTTCTCGTCGAGCACGTCGGCGTCGCACGCGGTCAGCATCTGTTTCGTGATGTTGTTGCGGTAGCACATCTGCGACAGGCTCTCGCGATTCCCCACGACCTTCGGGTAGTACTCGCGCGCCTTGTCGGCGTTTCCCGCGTTGCAGGCGGACATGAACGCGAGCTGGTAGCGGCGGTCGGTCGGCTTGCACGCGATCGCGGCCTCGAAGCTCGCGAGCGCCGCGGCGTGCCGACCGACGGCCTCGTCGTTGCGGGCCTTCTCGTCGAGCGCGTCGGCGTCGCAGGCGGCCGGCGCCGCGCTGGTCGCCACCGCGACCTCGCCGCAGTGGATCGCGCGCACGGCATCGGCGACCTCGGGTCCCAGCGCGCTCGCCGCCTTGACGACCCGCTCGAGGTCGCCGCACTTCTTCGCGGCGGCAAACCTCGCCGCCCGCGCCCGGAGCTCCTCGATGTCCTTCGCGAGCAGGCCCTCGTAGGCGCTGGTAGCCTGCTTCTTGTAGACCGAGTCGCCATCGATCTTGTCGAGCAGCTTCCTCGCCTTCGCGAGGTCGCCTCGCTTCACCGCTTCGTCGACCATGCTCGACGCGAGCTCGTTGGCTTGCTCCGCCTTCGCCCGGGTACCCAGCGCCGCTCCGCCCGCCGGATCCTTGTCGGCGAGCCTCGCCGCGCAATTCGCCATGTCCTGCCACTTCTTCTCGGTCTGGTAGCCCAGGCACTCGACGCGCAGCTGGCCCACCTCGTCGATCGGCGGCGGCGGCGCGAACGCGGCGTCGAGCGCCGGCGAGGCGTCGGGTGCGTCCGCGACGGCGATCATCGGCGCCGCTTCGCGTAGCGCCGAGCCCGGTGCGGCCGCCGTCGCCGGCGGTTCGTCGTGGCCTCCCTTCACGACGACGACGCCCGCGAGGACGCCGAGCACCACCGCCGCCCCGGCGCCGAGGTAGATGCCGCGCCGCCGCGACGTGCGCTCGCCGGTCGGCCGCGACACCGCGCCCTCGGTGAGCGTCGTGTTCGGCGGGTCACCGCGCGGCGTGGTCGCGGGCTCGTCGGTGAGCGTCGGGCCGTCCTCGGGCGCAACGCCCTCGAGCGGGCGCAGCGCGTCGAGCACGGCGTCCATCGTCTGCGGCCGGTCGGCGGGCGACTTCGCGAGCATCGCGGAGACGAGCGCGTCGAGCTCGCCCGGTAGCGTGCGCACGAGCGAGCGCGCGGTCGGCGGTGGCACGAGCTGGTGCTTCGCGATCAGCTCGCCGGAGTCGCCGTCGAACGGCGGCCGACCGCACACCAGCTCGAACAGCATGCAGCCGAGCGCGTAGATGTCGCTGCGCGCGTCGACCTTCGCGCTCGACTTGCACTGCTCGGGCGACATGTACATCGGCGTGCCGAGCATCAGCATCGAGTGCGTCTGCACGTTGCTGCCGAAATCGTCGACGAGCTTCGCGATGCCGAAGTCGAGGATCTTGACGCGCTCGCCGCCGACGACCGCCGGATCCGGCACGAGGTAGACGTTCTGCGGCTTGAGATCGCGGTGGACGATGCCGCTTGCGTGCGCGGCGGCCAGCGCCGCCGCGAGCTGGCGCGCGATGCCGGCGGCCACCGGCACCGGCAGGCTGCCCGCGCGCTTGAGGCGCTGCGCGAGCGTCTCGCCGGACAGCAGCTCCATCGCGATGTACACGGTGCCGTCGGCGCGCGTGTCCGTGCCGCCGACGATGCCGCTCTCGTAGACGGTGACGATGCCGGGGTGGTTGATGCGCGCGGCGGCGCGCGCCTCCTGCAGGAACCGCTGCACGACGGTCGGCTTGAACACGTGCTCCGGGCGCAGGAACTTGATCGCGACGTCGCGATCGAGCTCGGTGTCGCGCGCGGCATGCAGGATGCCGAAGCCGCCCTGGCCGAGCTTGCGGCCGACGACGTACTTGCCGACGCGAACCCCCGACTCCAGCGTCACGGGAGGCGATCGTACCAGAGGTGCGCGTGATAGCGTCGGCGCCATGGCCAGCGACCTCGACTCCCTCGCTTCCAACACGCTCGCGCGCTCGAAGATCCCGCCCGAGAAGCTCGCGGAGGAGGTCGCCTCGCTCGGTGGCCGGTGGTCGATCGACGGCGAGGATCTGAAGCTGGTGCTGAAGGTCCAGCCGATGGTGATGGCGGCGACCGCGGTCGCGCACGCG
>JBLMXA010000674.1:0-7130 GCA_050257515.1 Acidobacteriota bacterium
GGGCCGGCTCGCCGCGGAGCTGGCGCTCGCGCCCGCCGCGTGTCGATCGCCCTCGATCGGCTGCTCGACGACCACGAAGCCGGCGGGGAGCTCCAGCATCACACGGCGCCGTCGACGACGAGCGTCGCGCCGTTCGTGTAGCTCGCGCGATCGGAGGCCAAGAACGCGACCATGCTCGCGGCCTCCTCGAGCTTGCCGACCCGACGCAGCGCGCAGTGCCGGAGGTACTCCTCCTTGCGCGCGGGCGGCAGGTGGTCGCTCACGCCCTCGTCGAGAATGCCGGGCGCCACGCAGTTGACCGTGATGCCGTAGCGCCCGATCTCCTTCGCGAGTGACTCCGTGAAGCCCTTGAGCGCGGCCTTCGCGGTCGCGTAGTGGACGGGCGCCTGCATCATCTTGATGCCCGCGAGCGAGCTCACGTTGATCACGCGGCCGTAACGCTCGCGCACCATCACCCGGAGGACGGCCTGCGTGGCGAGGAACGCGCCCTTGACGTGGGTGTCGAGCATCTCGTCCCAGTCGGACTCCTCCATCAGCGCGAGCGGGACGACCTGGCCGTGGCCTGCGTTGTTGACGAGGATGTCGATCTTGCCGGGCGCGCGGTCGAGCGAGCTCGCGAGCACGACGAGGCCCGGCTTGTCGAGCACCGAGACCCTGTGCGCCGAGGCGCGGCCACCCGCCGCCTCGATCTGGGCGACGGTCGCGTCGGCGTCGGCGTCGGACCTGAGGTAGTTGAACGCGACGAACGCGCCCTCGCGGGCGAGCGCGAGGCAGATCGCTCGGCCGAGCCCGCGCGAGCCGCCGGTGACGAACGCGACCCTCCCGGCGCACAGCTCGGACACTAGGTGACCACCGGAAGCGAGAATGGCGCGCGGCCGAACTTCGCGCGCGGCGTGTCGGGTCCCTTCGCGGCGCCGCGGTGAAACATGTTGAAGCCGCACGCCGGCATGATGCGTCCGTCGATCTGCGGGTAGTGATGACAGCACTTGCGCAGCCGCTCGAGATCGAAGTCATGACGATCCATGTAGTGGTGCAAGAAGATCGACTTCGATTGCCGCTCGCTGACGCGGAATGCCTCGCGCGACGACAGCGGCTTCTTCGGGAACATCTCGTCGAGCGAGCGACGGAGCGCGGCGAGGATCTCGGGGCCGCGAGGGATCTCGTCCTGGCGCGCGAACACGTCGTGGATGACGTCCTGCAGCGCATCCTCGACCTCGGCGGTCGCCGGCAGCGTGGCCGACGAGCGGAGCAGCGTCGCATGCTTCTCGAAGTCGACGAACCGCGCGAACGGGATGCTCGTGCCGTCGTCGAGGCGGAGCAGGTACGTCAGCGAGACGCATTGCGGATGCGAGCACGGCAGCGGGAAGAAGTCGGTGTAGTCGACCTTGCCGGCCGTCTGCTCGGCGATGCGCCGGATGACGCCGGGAATCGTGAGGCGGTTGCCGGGATCGTGGTCGAACGTGCCGCCGCCGTGGCCCGTGTAGGCGACCGGCTGGAAGTTGAGGGACAGGAAGTGCGGCCCCGACAGGAACAGCTCGACGACCTGGCCGATCTGGTGATCGTTGACGCCGCGCGTGGCGACGAAGATCAGCTGCGTCGGAATGTCGAGCTCGGCCAGCGCGGCGAGGGCGGCGTTCTTCTCGGCGACGAGGTCGCGCCCGCGCAGCTTCGTGTGGACGTCGGGCGTGAAGCCATCGAGCTGCAGCCCGACGTACACGCCCAGGTCCTTGATCGCCTGCGCGAACGCGCGGTCCTTGCCGAGCCGGATGCCGTTCGTGATCAGGACGACGCGACCGATCTCCGGGCGATTCGCGATCGCGAGGAGCTCGAGGATCTGGGGGTGGCTCGTCGGCTCGCCGCCGGAGACCGCGAGCGATTCGCACGACCCTTCGGCCGCGACGAGACCGTCGACGATCTTCGCGAACGTCGCCGGCTCCATGTGGTTCGCGTAGTGATTGTCGACGATGCAGATCGGGCACTCGAGGTTGCAGTGATCGGTGACCTCGACGATCGGCAAGCACGTGTGCTGCTCGTGATCGTCACACGTGCCGCAGTCGGTCGGGCAGCCGTGCTCGGCGGTGTTGCGGAAGATCAGCGGCTCGGTGCCCGCGCGCGCGAACGAGTACGCCTTCACGTAGTAGCTCGCGTCCTCGGACACCATCGCCTCCGACGGGCCGCACCGCTCGCAATCCTTGAGGAAGAACACCTGACCCTTGCGGATCACGACCTGCGCGGAGACCAGCGCGAGACAGCCCGGGCACGTCGACGTCGTGTGCTTGAACAGATGATCGCCGACGAGGCCGTCGGGCACGACGCCGCGCGCGAGGAACGAGCGCACGTACGCGTCCGCATCGGCGGAGACCTCGCGCTCTTGCGGACCACATGCGGGGCAGCGCAACAGATGGACGACCTTGCCATCGCGGATCACGACGCGCGCTTCGATCGGCGCGGCGCACACCGGACACGCATCTCGCGCGTGCGCGAAGAACGTATGCGGGCGATCGGGACGCGTCGGCGTGGTGTTGCAGCTCGTGCAGTCCATCACCGACGAGGTACCGTGGCGTCGGGGGCCAGCGCAAGCCGTTGCCGACCCCTGCCGTCGAATCGCCGGAGTTGATCCGGCAATCGTCGGCGGCTCTTTGCTAGGCTGCGCGGGACCGTGCGCTACATCCTCCTCGATCGAATCACCGAGCTGCATCCGCCGGAGGTCGCGCGCGGGATCAAGTGCGTGTCGCTCGCCGACGACATCTTCGCGGATCATTTCCCGGGATTTCCGATCATGCCTGGCGCGCTGCTACTCGAGTCGCTCGCGCAGCTCGGCGGCGTGCTGCTCGAGGCCACCATGCGCGAGCGTGGCCGTCACGATCTGCACGCGCTGCTCACGATGGCGGACCGCGCGAAGTTCCGGCATGCGGTGCGGCCGGGCGATCGCGTCGAGCTCGAGGCGCGCGTCGAGCGCGTCACCGAGGACGGCGGCCAGACCCAGACATGGGCGCGCATCGACGGCAAGGTCGCGGCGGAGGCGCAGCTATCGTTCGCGTTCGCGGCGATCACGAATCCCGCGGTCATCGCGAAGCGGCGCGAGTACCTGAACATCTGGTTGACCGGATCGGCGGTGGAGCTCGGATGACGCGACGGCCCGTGTACGTACGCGGGGTCGGAGCGTTCACACCGCTGGCGACGAGCTGGCCTGCGACCGCGGAGAAGCTCGCGCAGGGAGCGTGCGCGATCCGGAAGATCACGGCGTTCGACGCGACGGGCTTTCCATGCCGCGTCGCGGCGGCGATCGACGAGGCATTTCCCGACGAGGATCGCCGCCTGCCCTACGCACGAGCGGCCGCACGCGAGGCCTGGGCGATGGCCGCGATCTCCGCGCCCGCCGCGCGGATCGGCGTGTTCGTCGGCGCCGAATCGGGCCGCGGCCGCTGGCAGACCGTGCTGGGGCTCGCGCGCGCGGCACGCGGTGCCGCCGGGACGTTCGATCACGCGACGTTCGCTCGCGAGGCGCGCGACTTCGCGCAACGGATCGACGCCTCGGTGATCTCGCCGTCCGCGGTCGCCGTGGCGCTCGCCGGCGAGCTCGGCGCACACGGCCCCGTCGAGACGATCTCGCTCGCGTGTGCCTCGGGCAGCGCGGCGATCGTCGAGGCCGCGCGCGCGATCCGGCTCGGCGAGTGCGACGTCGCGCTGTGCGGTGGCGTCGGCGCGGACGTCGATCCGCTGATGGTCGGCGGATTCGGGTTGCTCGGCATCCTGAGCCCGCGCGGCGTGTCGTGTCCGTTCGACGCGCATCGCGATGGCTTCGTCGTCGGTGAAGGCGCGGCGATGCTCGTGCTGGCGGCCGATCGCGGCGACGCGGCGGTCGAGCTCGCCGGCGTCGGGCGCAGCCTCGATGCGCATCACCTCACCGCGCCCGATCCCGAAGGCGACGGCGCCGCACGCGCGATGGCCGCGGCGCTCCGCGATGCCGGCTGCGACGAGGTCGGCTACGTCCAGGCGCACGGGACGTCGACGCCGCTCAACGATCGCATCGAGGTCGCGGCGATCCAGCGCGTGCTCGGTGCGGCGGTCGGCCGCGCGCACGTGAGCTCGAGCAAGGGCGCGCTCGGCCACTGGGTCGCGGGCGCCGGTGCACTCGGCGCGCTCTACGCGTGGGAGGCGGTCGCGCGAGGCCGCGTGCTGCCGACGGCAGGCCTGACGCGACCCGATCCCGCGTGCGACGTCGCGCACGTGATGGCGCGCGCGATCGAGAAGGACGTGTCCGCCGCGCTCGCGAACGCGTTCGCCTTCGGCGGCGCGAACTCGTGCCTCGTGCTGCGGAGGCTCGCGTGAACGTCGCGATCACGCGGACGGCTGCACTGTCGGGTGCCGGCGCGAGCCCGGGGGCCGAGCAGCCGCTCGCGAACCCGCGCGCGCGCAAGACGATGTCGCGGGCGGCGTATCTCGCCGCGCGCTGCCTCGCCGAGCTGCTGCGCGACACCCGGTGGCCACGCGACGGCGTCGGTTACTTCCTCGGCGTCGGTGGCTCGGGCGGCTCGCTCGACGACATCATGGCGCTGCTCGAGGCGAGCATCGGCGACGGCACGTTCTCGCTGCCGAGGTTCGGCGACCGCGGCCTCGCCGCGTGCAATCCCCTGCTCGCGTTCCAGCTGATGAACAACTTCACGATGTGCCACGGCGCGATCCTCGAGGGCCTCCGGGGCCCGAACGGCGCGGTGTTCTCGCGTGGCGCGGGCACGATCGCGGCGATCTCCGAGGCCGTTCACGCGGTGCGCACCGGCGAGTGCGAGCACGCGATCGCCGGCGGCGCCGATGCCGCCACGCACCCGGTGACCGTGGCGGAGCTCTCGCGCGAGGGCTTCATCGCGCGCGGCCTCGTGCCGGCCGACGGCGCCGGGCTCGTCGCGATCGGCGCGGCCTCGTCGAATGACGACGTGATCGTCGAGGGCTGCGCGCACGCCAGCGGCGCGGGCCGGCCCGTCGGCGACGCGATCGACGACGCGATCGCGCGCGCGCGACTGCCCGGTGGCGCGGTCGATGTCGTCGTGCTCTCGCCGTGGGGGCCGCCGGCCGCGGACGCGCTGCGCTCCCATGTGTCCGCGCGATATCCGTCGGCGACCGTGAGCGATGTCTCCGGTGACGGCGAGACCCTCGCGGCGAGCGCGGCCCTCGCGGTGATCGCGGGCGTCGCTCGCCTCGCGACCGCGCCCGGACGCGTCGTCGTGTTGACGCTCGGGGTCGACGGCGATCCCGGCATCGTCGTGCTGTCGCGAGGTGCGCGATGACCGCCGTGATCAGCGGCGTCGGGGTGGTCTCGGCGTTCGGCCTCGGCACCCGCGCGCTGTTCGACGGACTGGCCGCGGGTGCGAGCGCGATCTCGCGCATTCGCTCGTTCGACGCGTCCACGTTTCCGACGCACGTCGCCGGCGAGGTGCCGGTGCCGGACGTCGAGGCGGGCTGGCTCGCCGACGCGCTGGGCCCGCTGGCCGCCGGCGCGGGGATCGCCGAGCTCGCGCGCTCGGGCGCGCTCCGCGATCGCAAGATCGCGTGGGCGCTCGTCGCGGCCGCCGAGGCCTGGCGCAGCGCGGGCTGCGCTGGCGACGAGCGCGACGCCGCGCTGGTGCTCGGCCTCGGCCTGGAGCAGGCGTTCCTCGACGACTTCGAGACCTGCTATCAGGATCGCACCATCGCGTGGGAGCGGGCGCCGGCGGCGGGGGTGCGGTTCCGGTCCCGCGTCGATCTCGCGGCCCGCGCGGTGCACGCGTCGCTCGCGCTGCGCGGGCCGACCGTCGTCAACGCCTCGGCGTGTGCCGCCGGCACGCTCGCCGTCGCGCACGCGGCGTCGTGGATCGAGCGCGGTGCGGCCGACCTCGTGGTCTGCGGCGCTGCGGACTCGATGGTCAACCCGCTCGGGGTCGGCGGCATGTGCAGGCTCGGTGCGACGTCGCCGCGCGACGAGCTCGATGCGTGCCGGCCGTTCGACCGCCGCCGCGATGGTCTCGTGATCGGCGAGGGAGCGGCGGTGTTCGTGGTGGAGGCGCGCGAGCGCGCGGTCGCGCGTGGTGCCCGCCCGCTCGCGACGATCCTCGGCTGGGGCAGCACGCAGGACGGGTTTCGCGCGACGGCGCCCCGCCCCGACGGCGCGGCCGCGCGGATCGCGATGGAGCGCGCGATCGCCCGCAGCGGCCGGCCGGCCGAGTCCCTGGGCTACATCAACGCGCATGGCACGGGCACGCCGCTGAACGATCCCGGGGAGTGCAAGGCGATCCACGGCGCCCTCGGCGTGCACGCCGAGCGGGTCGCGGTCAGCTCGATCAAGGGCGCGGTCGGCCACCTGATGGCCGCGTCGGGGGCGATCGAGCTCGCGGCGTGCCTGCTCGCGTTCGAGCGCGAGCTGCTCCCCGGCACGGCCAACCACCGCGAGCGCGATCCCGAGTGCAACGTCGACGTGATCGGCGCCGCGCCGCGGCGCGCGCAGATCGGTGCGCTGCTGTCGAATTCGTTCGGGTTCGGCGGCCAGAACGCGAGCATCGTGCTCGGGAGGCCGGCATGACCTCGGTCGCGCTGATCGCACGTGCGTGGCGAACGCCGCTCGGCCACACGATCGAGGCTGCGATGGCGCGGTTGTTCGCGGGAGAACGCGCCGCGATCCGCGATGCGCGCGAGGGATACGCCTGCACGTCGGTGGCGCCGATCGCCGGTGCGCCGGCACGCACCCGCGACGCACGGTTCTTGCGCCGGCTCGGCCTGTTCGGGCTCGAAGCCGCGATCGAGGCGCTCGCCGCGTCGGGGCTCGGCGGCGGCGCGCGCGTCGGCCTGTTCTCCGGCGTCGGCGGTCTGCGCGCGCACTGGGACGACATGATCGCGGCGTTCGCGAACCAGCGCGACGACGGCGAGCGGATGTGGGACCGCGGCCTCAAGGAGGTCCACCCGTACTGGATGCTGCGGCACCTGTCGAACAACGTGCACGCGCTCGCGTCCGCCGAGCTCGATCTGCGCGGCGAAGGCGCGACGTTCGGCGGCGGCAATGCAGGCGCGCAGGCGATCGCCGCGGCCTCTCGCGCGCTGCGCGATCGCGCGATCGATGCCGCCGTCGTCGTCGCGTACGACTCGCTGCTCGAGCCCGAGAC
>JBLMXA010000675.1:0-8825 GCA_050257515.1 Acidobacteriota bacterium
GACCAGCGCCACGCCGAACGAGATCCGCGCGCAGTTCCGCAACTGCCGCATCATCGGGCGTCGCTTCCGGCTCGCCCACGTCTTCTTCGGCAGCAAGATCATCGAGACGTCGACCTTCCGCGCCAACCCGCGCGACGACGACGACGGCGACGGCGAGCTGCTCATCCGGCGCGACAACGTCTTCGGCAGCGAGCTCGAGGACGCGCGCCGCCGCGACTTCACGATCAACGGCCTCTTCTACGACGTCGAGCGCGAGGAGGTCATCGACCACGTCGGCGGCCTCGCCGACCTCGACGCGCACCTCATCCGCACGATCGGCGACCCCGACATCCGCTTCCAGGAGGACCCGGTCCGCATGCTGCGCGCGATCAAGTTCGCCGCGCGGCTCTCGTTCGGCTTCGAGCCCGCGACCTGGCGCGCCCTGCTTCGCTGGCGCAGCGAGATCTCGAAGTGCGCGCCGCCTCGCCTGCTCGAGGAGATGCACCGGCTGCTCCGCGGAGGCGCCGCGCGCCGCTCGTTCGAGCTGATGGTCGAGACCGGCGTGCTCGCCGTGCTGTCGCCGTACCTCGCCGGGCTGCTCGAAGGCCACGGCGCGCCGACCACCGCGCCACCGGTGGCCGATGCGGCGCCGCGGCCCACCGTGCCGCGCGTCGAGTACGACGAGGACGATCCGGCCGAGCGCGACATCGACGATCCCGAGGAGGAGCCCGGGTCGCTGCCGGTCGACGGCGAGGCCGAGGCCGCGGCCGAGCAGCCCGAGGAGCTCGACGACGAGGAGCGCGAGTGGCGCCGCGTGTGGGCGGACGAGCCGCCGGCGCGTCCGGCGGCCGCGGCGACGGTGCGGCTGTCGTTCGTGCAAGGCGGCGAGCTCGCGAAGCGCCGTGCGCTCGCGTGGAACGCGCTCGCCCAGCTCGATCGCGCGGTCGGCGAGTCGCGCGATCCTTCGAACGCGGTCGCGTTCGGCGCGCTGCTCGCGTCGTTCTTGCCCGACGAGCTGCGCGGCGGCGAGCTGCACGGCGCGATGCACGAGCTGTCGCATCCGCTGATCCAGCAGCTGCACGTCACCCGGCGCGACAGCGAGCGCCTGCGCTACCTGCTGATCGCGCAGCGCAAGCTGGCGGTCGCCCACAAGCGCGGCGCGCAGGCCGAGCTGTCGGGCGGCCGCGAGCTGATCGACGACGCGATGCTGCTCTACACGCTGCTCGAGCGCGCCGCCGGCAAGGATCCCGAGCTGCCGGCCGCGCTCGCCACCGACGAGGGCCGCGACGACGAGGCCGACGAGGGTGGCGAGGACGATCCGAACCGCCCGCGCAAGCGCCGCCGGCGCCGCCGGGGAGGCCGGCGCAGGCGCGGCAACGAAACCCACCCATGACGGCGTCCGGCGTCCGGCGTCCGGCGTCCGCCCGAATTCCGGAACAGCTCGTCGACGATCTGGTCGATGCCGGTTCGAGAGAGCACTACGCGGACGCCGCGCTCTACGATCACGAGTATCGCAGGCGGCGCGCCGACGTCACGTTCTACCGCGAGCTCGCACGCAAGCGGCTCGGCACCGGCGGCCGCGTGCTCGAGCTCGGCGCCGGATCGGGCCGCGTCACGATCGCGCTCGCGCGCGACGGCCACGAGGTCGTCGCCGTCGATCGCAGCCGGCCGATGCTCGAGCGCCTGCGCGCGCGCGTCGCGAAGCTGCCCGGCGCGGTCGCGCGGCGCATCGCGGTCGTCGAGGGCGACCTCCGCGACTTCTCCGTCGACGGCAGGTTCCCGCTCGCGATCGCCGCGTTCAACGTGCTCGAGCACCTCTACACGCGCGGCGAGGTCGACGCGTGCCTGCGCCGCGTCCGCGCGCACCTCGCCAGGGGCGGCGCGTTCGCGTTCGACGTCCAGCTGCCCGACATGATCTGGCTGATGCGCGACCCCCAGAAGCGGTGGGCGCGCACGCGCTTCACCGATCCGACGACGAAGCGCCAGATGATCTACTCGACGAACCATGACTACGATCCGATCAGCCAGATCGCGCTCATCCGCCTCTACTACGAGCCCGCCGACGGCAACGGCCCGACGAAGATCGTGAAGCTGTCGCAGCGCAAGTTCTTCCCCGCCGAGCTCGAGGCGCTGGTCGCGCACGCCGGCTTCCGCCTGGTCGAGCGCTACGGCGACTTCGCGTGGCGGCCGCTGATGCTGATCGGCGACGACGCTCCACCCGTCGACGGCAAGGTGCCCGAAAGCCAGGTCCTGGTCGCCGTTCCCGACGAAAAAATCGCCTTTTCCGACGAGGATTTAGGCGCGAAGCGATCTCCGACGAGGAACGAGTTATCCACAGGAGATCGTCGACGGGGCCGGCGATCCTCGACGAGAAAAAAGTGATCTTCGACGAGCTTTTCGGGAGTTTTTGTCAGACAGCTCGTGTAGCGTGCCCGCACCCAATTACCCCTAGGGAGGGTCTACAAACCATGGGTGAGAAGATCGCGAAGCTCGGAATCAAGCGTGACAACGACATGATGTATTACATCAAGGGTGGCGACGTCTGGGCGACGCCGCGGAAGAAGCCCGGCCAGCCGAAGGGCAAGGCCGCGAAGGTTGCTGCCGCCGGCATCGAGATGGACTACAGCAAGTACCTCTACTACCTGGACGGTGACGGCGACGTCGCTCGCAAGGAGCGCCAGGTCGGTGGTACGAAGCGCGCGAAGAAGGCGAAGGCCGCGCCCGCGAGGAAGGCGGCGAAGAAGCCCGCCGCGAAGAAGGCGGCGAAGAAGGCTCCGGCGAAGAAGGCCGGCGGCAAGAAGGGCAAGCGGAAGTAATTTTCGTTTTCTCTGTCAACTAGCCTCGGTTAACGCAGGGAGGGCTCGTCGAAAGGCGGGCCTTCCGGCGTTTTCGGCGGTCGATCTGCGATAGCATTTACAGCAAGGTGAGGATGCTTCCCTGTCTCTCGCGCGGGTTGCGGCTCGCGCTGATCCTGGGCCTGTCCACGAGCTACATCGCCTGGCACACGCGCGACGCGTTCGCCAAGAAGCACCAGAGCGATGACGACAGCGACGACAGCGATGACGACAGCGACGACAGCGACGACTCCGGCGGCAAGGACGACAGCGGCGGCGACGACAGCGGCGATGACAGCGATAGCGACAGCGACAAGGATCAGCCGCCGGTCACCGCGGGCGGCCTGTACACGATCAACACGTACCCGGTCCGCGAGCTCGAGCGCCCGCTGACGATCACCAAGGGCGTGACCCAGCTGCGGCTCGGCCTCGGCACCGACCTCAGCGCGAAGGGCGCGTTCGACTCGGTCGGCGCGAGCATCGAGGGCGTCTACGGCCTCAAGGACAACTTCGAGCTCATCGGCGGCCTGACGAGCGCGTACAACTTCAACCAGTTCAACTTCTACGCCGGCTTCGAAGGCTCGCTCGTCTACGACGTGGTCGACATCCGGCTCGCCGCGAACGTTCACCGCAACGCGGTGCCGGCGGTCAACGCGAATCCCGACGACGTGAACAGCGAGCTCGTGCCGGGCTACGGCAATTTCTGCAACCCGCCGACGACGCCGGGCGAGCAGATCACGCCGAGCCACGGCATGTGCGGCAATCCGATGGCGAGCATCGACCCGCTCCCCACCGGCAAGTACATCGCGGGCGGCACGCAGTTCTCGCTCGATCTCGGGTTCCCGTTCCGCTACTCGTTCACGCCCGAGGTCGCGATCGTCGCGCTGCAGACCTTGATCAGCATCGACTTCAACGGCGTCGGCACCGCGCTGTCGTGCTCCAATCCCGCCAAGTACGACACGTGTCACTACGATCACATCGAGATCGACCAGCTCCAGTGCGATCCGACGATGGACCCCACGTGTAACGCGATGACGATGACGAAGAACGTCGCGGTCCCGCGCGGCAACAGCGCCAAACCCGACCTCGACCCGTCGATCGGCCTGGCGACGAACCCGATCCCGGCGCTATCGATCGTCGCGTTCGCCCAGCTCCGCGTGCCGGACTTCGACACCGCGGCCGGCGCGTTCCAGATCCCCGTGACGCTGCGCGGCGAGTTCTCGCCGAACCGCAAGTTCGACATCGGCCTCGAGTTCACGCTGCTGAACGTCAAGCCGCCCGATCCGCAGAGCCCGCTCGACAATCGCTTCCTCAGCACGTACATGCAGGCTAGGTTCTAGGTTGTGAAAGTCTGCCCGCGCTGCTTCACGCGGTTCCCCGACGGAGAGCGGTTCTGCCTCCACGACTCGGCGGTGCTCGTCGAGGAAGAGGACATCGCGCGTCTCGGCAAGAACATCGGCAACTACCGCCTCGACAAGATCCTCGGACGCGGCGGCATGGGCACCGTCTACGCGGGCGAGCACGTCTACATCAAGAAGCCGGTCGCGGTGAAAGTGCTGCACCCGCAGTTCGCGAAGTACCAGGAGGCGATCCACCGCTTCCTGCGCGAGGCGCGCGCGGCGACGTCGATCAACCACCCGAACATCGTCGACGTCACCGACTTCGGGATCCTGCCCGACGGCCCGGTCTACTTCGTCATGGAGTTCCTCGAGGGCAAGTCGCTCGAGGATCTGATCGAGAAGGAGGGCGCGGTCGAGCTGCACCGCGCGCTCAACATCGCGAACCAGATCGCGCTCGCGCTCGACGCGGCGCACGAGATCGGCGTCATCCATCGCGATCTCAAGCCCGACAACATCATGCTTCTGAAGAAGCCCGGGCGCCGCGACCTCGTCCGCATGCGCCCCGACCAGAGCTGGATCACCGAGCGCGAGGAGTCTTACGACTTCGTGAAGCTGCTCGACTTCGGAATTGCCAAGGTCATGATCCAGGACGAGCTGATGGCCGAGACCGTGCAGGGCGCGGTGTTCGGCACGCCCGAGTACATGTCCCCGGAGGCCGCGCGCGGCGAGGACGTCGACCACCGCGCCGACGTCTACTCGCTGGGGGTCATCCTGTTCGACATGCTGTGCGGCCGCCCGCCGTTCGAGGCGCCGCAGTCGAGCGAGGTGCTGGCGATGCACATCCACTCGCCCCCGCCCTCGCCGCGCGAGTTCGCCCCGCATCGCGAGATCACCGAGCAGGCCGAGTCGGTGATCATCCGCGCGATGCAGAAGGACCCCGCCAAGCGCTATCAGGACATGAAGGAGTTCCGGCGCGAGCTCGAGGGCGCGTACGGCTCGATCACCTACCGCAGAAAGGGTGCGCCGGCCCGGGGACTGGAGCCGCGGGGTCAGGAAGCCCGCCAGAAGAAGCGGCTGACCGAGGAGCTCGACGAGTGGATCTCGAGCGACCCGTCGGGGATGTCTCCCGAGCAGGCGCGCATGGTCGCGCTCGTCGAGACCGCCGAGAAGGCGTTCACGCCGACGAACATGTCTCCGGCCGAGGCCGAGCGGCTCGCCAACGCACTCGATCGCGCGCTCGAAGACGACGAGTAGCTAACCGACAGTTCACCGAGGCGTTGCGCTGCTCTGGCACAATCGTGCTAGGGTGCAACCGCCCATGTCCATTTCGAATCAGTCGGGCACGTTGACGTTGCGACGGGACCTGAAGTTCAACGGGGTCAAGGTGTTCTCCGCGACGATGGTGGCGGATCGCGATCAGCTGGGCGAGAAGGTGACGGACTGGATGTCGAAGAATCCGAGCAAGAAGGTCACCGACATCGTGATCACCCAGAGCTCGGACGAGGCGTTTCACTGCATCGCGATCACGGTGTTCTTCTTCGAAGACCGGTGACTCGCATCCTCAACTTCTCCTCCGGGCCGGCGGCGCTGCCCGAAGAGGTCCTGCGCCGCGCGCAGGAGGCGATCTGGGACCTCGACGGGACCGGCATCGGCATCCTCGAGCACAGCCACCGCGGCAAGGCGTTCGGGCGCGTGCTCGACCGCGCCGAGGCCGCGGTGCGCGAGGTCGGCGCGATCGGCGATGACCACGCGATCCTGTTCGTGACCGCAGGCGCGACGCAGCACTTCACGCTCGTGCCGCAGAACTTCCTCGACGCGAGCTCGACGGTCGACGTCTGTCACACCGGCGTGTGGTCGGGCAAGGTGATCGAGGAGGCCCGGCGCATCGGCAACGTTCACGTCGCGTGCTCGTCGGAGGGCGACGGCTTCGCGTCGACGCCGGGTGAGATCCGCTACTCGGCGTCGCCGCGCTACGTCCACTACACGAGCAACGAGACGATCTACGGCACGCAGTGGCGCGAGCCGCCCGCGAACCCGCCCGCGCCGCTCGTGTGCGACGCGTCGAGCGACATCTTCAGCCGCCCGCTGCCGCTCGCCGGTCACGGCCTCATCTACGCGGGGGCGCAGAAGAACCTCGGGCCGTCGGGCATCTCGCTCGTGATCGCGCGCAAGGACTTCATCGACAACGGCAACCGCGAGCTCGCGCCGCTGTGGCAGTACCGGACCTACGCGCGCGAGCGATCGATGTACAACACGCCGAACACGTTCGGCATCTGGGTGATCGCCGCGACGTGCGAGTGGATCCTCGCGCAGGGCGGGCTCGCCGAGCTCGACGCGCGCAACCGGAGGAAGGCGGCGCTCCTGTACGACTTCCTCGATCACAGCAAGCAATGGCGCGGTCACGCGCGGCCCGACAGCCGCTCGCTGATGAACGTGACGTTCCGCGGCGCGACCACGGAGCTCGAGGACCAGCTGATCGCGACCGCCGAGCAGCGCGGGATGAGCGGCCTGCGCGGCCATCGCTCCGTCGGTGGGCTGCGCGCGAGCATCTACAACGCGTTCCCCGAGGCAGGCGTGAAGAAGCTCGTCGACCTGATGCACGAGCTGGAGCGCGCATGAAGGGCTGGCTGTACGCGGTCGTGCTCGCGGCCGGCTGCCAGCAGGCGGTCGAGCCGCCGTCCGCCAAGCCGGCCGGCAGCGGCGCGGCCGGCGCGCACGACCTGCCGGCCGCGCACCCCGACGCGCCGGTCGCCGATCCGTCCGAGGAGCAGGGCCCGCCCGGCGAGTCGCCGGACTTCCCGGCGAACTTCGACTTCGACAAGGCGCCACGCGAGCAGAAGATCCGCTTCATGCGCACGAGGGTGCTGCCCCCGATGAAGGCCGCGTTCCAGCAGTTCGACAAGGTCAAGTACGCGAACTTCGGCTGCAAGACCTGCCACGGCAAGAACGCGGTCGCCCGCAAGTTCAAGATGCCGAGCCCCGACCTGCCGGAGCTCGACTTTCACCTGATCGAGCAGGGCAAGCAGAAGCCGGCGGTCGCCAACTTCATGTCGAAGGTCGTGAAGTCGAAGATCGCGCAGATCTTCGATCGCCCGCCGGGCTGGGCGTTCCAGCCGGGCCACGGCTGTCTCGAGTGTCACACCGAGAAGAAGTGACGCACGCGCTCGGCTAGCCACGTGTTGCGGCGCGTGGCATCGGCATTCTTGACCGCGAGGCCGACCGCGCGCTTGCTGCCGACGATGACGACCAGCCGCTTGCCGCGGGTGACCGCGGTGTAGAGCAGCGGCCGCTGCAGCATCATGAAGTGCTGGGTGACCAGCGGGATCACGACGGCCGGGTATTCCGAGCCCTGGCTCTTGTGCACGCTGACCGCGTACGCGTGGACGAGCTGATCGAGCTCGGCGCGCTCGTACGGCGCGATCCGCCCGTCGAAGTCGACGCGCGCCGTGCCGGCCTCGCCGTCGACCGCCTCGATCACGCCGATGTCGCCGTTGAACACGTTCTTGTCGTAGTCGTTCTTCAGCTGCATGACCTTGTCGCCGCGGCGGAACGCGCGCTCGCCGCGGGCGAGCTCGGGGCCGCTCGCCGGGTTCAGCCGCTCCTGCAGCGCGCGGTTGAGCGCGCCGGTGCCGAGCTCGCCGCGGTGCATCGGCGCGAGCACCTGGATGTCGGCGATCGGATCGAGGCCGAACCGCGCCGGGATGCGCTCGGCGACGAGCTCGACGATCGTGCTCTGCGCGGCGAGCGGATCCTCGCGCGAGATGAAGAAGAAGTCGGAGGTCGGCGCGGCGTCGAGCTCGGGCAGCTCGCCGCGGTTGATGCGGTGCGCGGACACGACGATCTTGCTCGCGGCGGCCTGGCGAAAGATCTCGGTCAGCCGGATCACCGTCGCCGCGTCCGACGCGATCACGTCGGCGAGCACCGCGCCCGGGCCGACCGACGGCAGCTGGTCGACGTCACCGACGAGCACGAGCTGCGCGCCGGGCCTCACCGCGGCGAGCAGCGAGCGGAACAGCAGCGTGTCCACCATCGACGTCTCGTCGACGACGAGCACGTCGGCGTCGAGCGGGTGCTCGCGGTCGCGCGCGAAGCTGCCCGACTGCGGCTGGAACTCGAGCAGGCGATGGATCGTCATCGCCTCCATCTGGGTCGCCTCCGCGAGCCGCTTCGCGGCGCGCCCGGTCGGCGCCGCGAGCGCGACGCGGCGATGGCCGAGCTTCGCGAGATGGACGATCGCCTTGACGATCGTCGTCTTGCCGACGCCGGGACCGCCGGTGATCACGACGACCGAGTCGCGCAGCGCCGCCTCGACCGCGCGCCGCTGCTGGTCGGCGAGCGTGACGCCGGTGACGTGCTCGAACGCGTGGATCGCGGCGTGGACGTCGAGCGCGAGCGGCCGCGGCGGCGAATTCACGAGCTCGGCAAGCCGCTGCGCCGCCTCGACCTCGGCGTGCTGGAGGTCCGGCAGCGAGCTGCACGCGCCGCGGTGGCCGAGCGTCTCGCGCACGATCAGGCCGCGCAGCTCGAGCGCGGCGAGCCGCGGCGGCAGGCCGTCGGCGGGGACCTGCAGCAGCTCGGCCGCGCCGGCGACCAGCTCGTCGTCGGGCAGGTGGAGGTGGCCATCCTCGGCGGCGGTCTCGAGCGCGTGGAGCAGGCCCGCCTCGAGCCGCTC
>JBLMXA010000676.1:0-10040 GCA_050257515.1 Acidobacteriota bacterium
GGTGGAAGTGGAGCAGCTTGAGCGTGTCCGCTTCGTTCCACGACTTGAGCTTCTCGATTGCCTCGACCATCTCCGCGGCGGAGAGCCCGAACTTGGAGAAGTCGCCGCCGGACTGTTCCCAGCGGCCGGCGCCGCGCGAGCTCAGGCGCGCGCGGATGCCGAGCGACGGCTTGATCTTCACGCGCTCGGAGACCTTGTGGATGTGGTCGAGCTCGCTCGGCTTCTCGACGACCAGGATCACCGTCTTGCCCATCTTCGATGCGAGCAGCGCGGTCTCGATGTACTCCTCGTCCTTGTAGCCGTTGCAGATGATCAGGGCCGCGTCGTCCTGGTGGATCGCCATGATCGCGAGCAGCTCGGGCTTGCTGCCGGCCTCGAGGCCGTAATGGAACGGCCGGCCGTACTCGATGATCTCCTCTACGACCGTGCGGTTCTGGTTGACCTTGATCGGATAGACGCCGCGGTACTGGCCGCCGTAGCCGTACTCGCGGATCGCGTTGTTGAACGCGCCGCAGAGCAGCTCGATGCGCGATCTCAGGATATCGCTGAAGCGGAGCAAGATCGGCAGCTGGATGCCGCGCGCGACCAGCTCGTCGACGAGCTCCTTCATGTCGATCGCGCCCTGACCCTCGGTACGCGGCGTGACGATCAGGTTGCCTTGATCGTTGACGCCGAAGTACCCGCAGCCCCAGCGCGGGATGTTGTACGTGTCGTTCGCGTCGGCGGCCGTCCACCGGCGGAGCGGATCGTGTGCGAGTAGAGCTTTGGCGCGCGCCATCGTTCACCTACGTACGGTGAATCACGGGCTTACGCAATATCGATCTTCGAATCCTTTCGGCGGGTCGCGGCTCTCACCAGCATGGACATCGAAGTCACGTTTCCCGGCGGCAAGCGCGTCGACGCGCGCGTCGGCGATCACGTCGTTCGCACCGACCAGCCCGTCGAGGCAGGCGGCGACGACTCGGCGCCTGCGCCGTTCGATCTGTTCCTCGCGTCGCTGGCGACCTGCGCCGGCATCTACGTGCTCGGGTTCTGCCAGGCCAGAGGGATCGCCACCGAGGGGATCTCGATCGTGCAGCGCCACGCGGTCGATCCCGACACGAGGCAGCTGAGCGTGGTGACGCTCGAGCTCGGGCTGCCGCCCGGCTTCCCCGACAAGTACCGCGACGCGGTCGTCCGCGCGGCGGAGAACTGCAAGGTCAAGAAGGTGCTGGCGCACGCGCCGATGATCGCGGTGCGCGCGAGCCCGGCACAGGCGAAGGCGGCCTAGGCGCCGCCGGCTAGCGCGTTACTTCTGGACCCAGACCCGCGTGGCCACGCCGTTGTGCTTGAGGTCGACGATCGAGTAATCGACCGTCACCGCCCAGTCGTTGGCGTAGGCGTCGCGGAGCAGGTCGTACATCGCGCGGTGCGCGGGACCTCCCGCGTCATCGCGCAGCTGGAAGCCGAACGCGAGCTCCGGCTTGCTGTCGAGCTTGAACACGATCTCGACGTCGAGCTGGTCGGACGGGGGGCCGTACTTCGAGCCCTGCTCGTGCGCGCGCAGCATCACGAGCCTGCCGCTGACGCTCTGGAGCGTCGAGATCGCGATGACGTCGAAGCTCCCGCTGTTGTGCACGACGTGCCCGCTGCGCGACGCCTGCAGCGTGACGTTGTACGTGCCGAGCAGCGTGGCGGTGAACTGCGCGCACGACTTGGCGCCCCAGGTCGGGTTGCAGGTCAGCGAGCTCGGTGCGAACGCGTGGCCGCTGGGGTCCTTGACGGTCCAGTGCGGCGACAGGATCGTCGCGTCGCTCCAGATACCCGCGAGCGAGATCGTCGCGCCATCCCGCACTTGCCCGTTTCCGAGATCGTGGGGATCGTCGCTGATGACGAGCAGCGTCAGTGGATTGCTACCACCGCCTGGCCCACCGGTTCCACCATTCTGCTTCAGCACGATCGCCATGGCGGCGACCGTATCACGCCGCGAGCGCGTCTCCCGCGGTGCGCGCGCGCAGCCGCACCGCCGAGCGGCGGCCGCGCGTCGGCTCGTCCTCCTGCCACTCGCTCGCGACCGGCTCGGCCTCGGTGCCGCGCGCCAGCCGGCGCGGCTTCGTGATCACGATCGTCGGATCCGGCTGCGGCAGCTGCACGGCGTCGAGCACGTCCTCGTCGGCGACCGCGAGCACGTCCGTGTCGTGGCGCGCGGTCGGCGTGCCGGCCCACGGCTCGAGCACCTCGCCGAACAGCTCGTGCATGAACCTGGTGATCGCCCGCGCCCCGCCGGTCCAGCCGCGGCCGGCCATCACGCGCTCGAGCGCCTCGATCAGCTGCGCGGCGGACGAGTACCGCTCCGCGGGGTCGAGCGCGAGCGCCGTGCACACGACCTGCTCGAGCTCGAGCGGATAGCCCTCGACGGCCTGGGTCGGCCGCACGTACTCGCCGCGGACGACCGCGAGCATGCGCTCGAAGTCGCTGTTGCCGACGAAGCAGCGGCGGCCGGTCGTCAGCTCGTACAGCACGACGCCGAGCGCGAACACGTCGGTGCGCAGGTCGACCGGGTCGCCGACGCACTGCTCGGGCGACATGTAGCTGGCCTTGCCGCGCACGATGCCCGGGTTCGTGGAGTGCGTCGACACCGTCGCGGTCGCGATCCCGAAGTCGACGACCTTCACCGCGCCGTCGTGGCCGATCATGATGTTCGACAGCGACACGTCGCGATGGACGAGGTGCATCGGCCTGCCCTCGGCGTCGCAGCGGCGGTGCGCGTGATCGAGGCCGGCGGCGGCCGCGGCGACGACCCCGAGCGCGACCTCGTACGGGATCGCCGCCTCGGCGCCCTGCGCCGCCGCGAGCAGCTCGCGCAGGTCGACGCCGTGGACATACTCCATCGCCAGGTAGTGCACGCCCGACTCGACGTCGACCTCGAACACGGTCGCGAGGCTGTGGTGGTTCAGCATCGCGAGCAGGCGCGCCTCGTCCAGGAACAGCGCGCACGCCTCCGGATCGTTCGCACGCTGGCGGTTCAGCACCTTGACCGCGACGTAGCGCTCGAGCTGGCCGCCGAGGTGGCGGGCCAGGTAGATGTCGGCCATGCCGCCCTGCGCGAGCAGTCGCAGCAGCTCGAAATTTCCCACCCGCGTGAGCAGAGGAAGTCCCGGGTCAGCGCCTCGCATCGCACATCCTACGAACGTCGCCCTCGATCGGTTTCCTGAAAGCCGCATCCCTCCCTAAGAGGAGGCACCTAGCGGAAGTCGCAGGGGCGTGGATCCGGGCACTTGTACGCTTTGCGAGCTGACTTACACCTTGTCTCGTCAGTGCTTTAAGTTAGATTCGCCCGTCTATCTATGGGAAGCGAGGTCGCGAAAGGCAGCCCGGCCGCGAAGGTGATCGCGGAGGAGGAGCGCCTCTACGGCCAGGTCCAGGCGCGCGTCGCGATGGGCGACGAGGACGACGGCCGGCCGCAGATCGGCGCCGGCGATCTCGATCAGGACCTGCTGTCGCTGCGCGATCAGATCGCGGAGGCGCGCGCCGAGGATCTGCCGCCGCTCGTCGAGCAGATGACGCGGCTCGCGGCGCTCAAGGCACGGCTCGGCGGCGGCAAGTCGCTGCCGGTCGACATCACGTCGCCGTACTTCGCGCACATGCGGCTCAAGGAGCACGGCAAGACCCGCGACGTGATGATCGGCAAGCGCGGCTTCATCGATCGCAGCTCGAACGTGCAGATCGTCGACTGGCGCAACGCGCCGGTGTCGCGCATCTACTACCGCTACGAGGAGGGCGACGACTACGAGGAGGAGATCGCCGGCCGCCGCGTCACCGGCGAGGTCGAGGCGCGCCGAAACGTGTCGATCAACAAGGGCAACCTCCGCCGCATCGGCACGCCGCAGGGCACGTACCTCAAGGACTCGCGCGGGGCGTGGGTGCAGGCGGTCGGCCAGATCGCGCCGGTGCTCCACGGCGGCATGGGCAAGGCCGCGCGCCCGGTCGTCGCGCCCGGCGACAAGGGCAAGCTCGGCATCCACCACGGCGTCGCGCGCGCGGACAAGGCGCTGCCCGAGATCGCGGCGCTGATCGACAAGGAACAGTTCGAGCTGATCACGCAGCCCGGCAGCGGCATCGTCGTGATCCAGGGCGGCGCCGGCTCCGGCAAGACGACGGTCGCGCTCCACCGCGTCGCCTACCTGAACTTCCAGGATCCGCGGCGGTTCAAGCCGCAGCACACGCTGTTCGTCGTGCCGACGCAGGCGCTCGTCCGCTACGTCGCCGGCGTGCTGCCCGCGCTCGGCGTGCCCGGCGTGCCGGTCGTGACCTACACCGGGTGGGCGCGCACGACGCGCATGCGCTGCCTCCCCGACTCGCCGATCAAGTACAACGTCGAGCCGCCGGATCAGGTGTCGCGCGTCAAGAAGCATCCGGCGCTGCTGCAGATCCTCGAGCGCTGGGTGCTGCGCCAGGCCGAGGGCATCGGCACCGAGATCGCGCAGGTCTCCGACGCCGCGCTCGCCGAGTGGAACCGGCTCGTCGACCCCGCGACCCCGGCAAAGCCGGGGTCGCTCCATCTCGGGCGGCCGCTGGTCGGCCGGCTCGCGGGGCTCGCGGCCTGGACGAAGAAGGCCGAGCTCGAGGCGAGCACGCGGGTCGCGCTCGAGGGCCTCGTCAAGCGCTGGAAGAAGCGCGCCGACGACTGCGTGCTCGACTGGGCCGAGCTGTTCACCGATCCGGTGACGCTCGCCGCCGGGTTCGCGGGCACCGACGTCACGGCGCGCGACATCGAGCGCCTCGTCGCGTGGGTCAAGCGCCAGCTCGCCAAGCCGCAGGCACCGCCGGTCGACGAGGACGGCAAGCCGGTGCTCGACGCCGAGGGCCTGCCGGTCGGCCCCGACGAGGACGATCCCGCCGGCCGCTTCGACGACGAGGACGATCCGCTGCTGCTCCGGCTCGTCCAGCTCAAGCGCGGCGGCCTCAAGGTGCCCGATGGCGACGAGATGATCTGGGAGCACGTCGCGATCGACGAGGCGCAGGATCGCTCGGCGCTCGAGGTCAAGGTGCTCGTCGAGGCGGTGCGCGCGCCCGACCGCGATCCGACCAAGCGCTCGGTCACGATCGCCGGCGACACCGCGCAGCGGCTCGTGTTCGACAACAACTTCACCGGCTGGGACGCGCTGCTCGCGCAGACGGGCCAGCCCGCGATCGTGCGGCCGCTGCGGCTGTCGTACCGGTCGACCGCCGAGGTCATGCTGCTCGCGCGCGAGATCCTCGGCCCCGAGCTCGCGCCCGACGAGCCGCTCGCCGCGCGCCCCGGCGAGCCGGTCGAGCTCCACGAGTTCGGCGATCTCGGCGAGGCGGTCGCGTTCCTCGGCGATGCGCTGCGCAACCTCATGGCGCGCGAGCCGACCGCGAGCTGCGCGGTGATCGCGCGCCACGCCGAGACCGCGGATGCCTACTTCGAGGGCCTGCGCCGCGCCGAGGTGCCGGCGCTGCGCCGGGTCCGCCGCGACGAGTTCAACTTCCAGCCCGGCGTCGACGTCACCGACGTCGCGCAGGTCAAGGGCCTCGAGTTCGACTACGTCGTCATGGTCGACGTCAACGACGCGAGCTACCCCGACGTCCACTGGGCGCGCCACCTCCTGCACATCGGCGTGACCCGCGCGGCGCACCAGCTGTGGCTGGTGTCGACCGGCGAGCCGAGCCCGCTCGTGCCGCGCGCGCTGCGCGACGGCGGCCGCATGGCTGTCGGCTAGCATCTGCTCGCCCTGCCTGCGCCCTTGGCAAGAGCGCGCGGCCTTGCGACGGCGCGCAAGCGTCGGCGGAGAGCGCGTCGCTTTCGTGCAGCGCGCACAAAAACTTGGGTTTTGTTCCGGAGAAGAGCGTCGCACGGCCGCCGGTGGAGATCGCGAGCGCTCCGTGGCTCCGGAGAGCGGCGCGGCCCGAATTTTTTGAAGGAATCGCTTGCCTTCCTCGTCGGAAATGATATACATGCCTTAATCAAAAATGCGTGGTGGCAAACGCGAAGGTGCAGGTCGGAGGAAGACCGGGCGGTGCAGGGATGCGCCGCATCGGAGGCGGCCCGAGCTCGACTTCCGGCATCCGGTGCATGTCGTGCTGCGCCTGCGCGTGCGGATCGCGCATCGTGATCGCGACACGTATGAGATCACGCGCAAGGTCCTGGCCCGTTTTCTAGGGCGCGACGATTTCCGCATCGTGCACGTGTCGATCCAGAACACGCACATCCACTTGCTCGTCGAGGCCGTCAACCGCGAGGCGCTGACCCGCGGCATGCAGGGCTTCGGGATCTCGTTCGCGTATCACTACCACCAGCGCGGCGGCGGCTGCGGCAAGGTGTTCACGTACCGCTATCACTCCACGCACATCAAGACGCGTCGCCATGCCCGCCACGCGCTCGCGTACGTGCTGAACAACTGGCGCCGGCATCGCGTCGACTGGGAGAACGGCACGGAATCGTCGTGGCTGCTCGATCCATTCTCTTCGGCGGTGTCGTTCACGGGCTGGACGCGGCGCTTCCGGCCCAGGCCGAACTATGAGCCGTTACCCGTCTCGCCGCCGGGCACGAAGCTTCTCCGGTCCGGCTGGGAGCACTACGGCCGCATCTCGCCGTATGAGGTTCCCGGCCCACTCGCCTAGCGCCCGAGTGGGGGCTCGCCTCCTGAGCTCGTAGCGCGTCGCGATCTTCACCGGCGCCCCTCGCGCGGATCTTCTCCGGAACAAGAACGCAGTTCTTGTGCGCGTCGCCCGAACATCGCGCGCTCTCCGCTCGCGCCGACGCGCCGTCGCAAGGTTCGCGCTCTTGCCAAGGGACCTGCCGAATCGTGGCGGCATCGAGATCGGCGAACCGGAGCGTGGGTCGAATGTCGGTCGTGTGACCGCCACTGCACGCCGCCAGGTACGCCGCCAGGCCGAAACGCCTCATACTGGTGAGCAAGGCAAGGCGCGTGCCCGCACAACTGCCCAAGATCCCATCGCCGACCGCGGAAATCCGAGGCGGCGCTGTCATCGTCGCCGCGTTCGAGCCGTTCGAGGGCCGGCGCAAGAACCGGTCGTGGGAGGCGGTGTCGCTCGTGCGCGCGGAGATCGAGCGCGTGCGGCTGCCCGTCGAGTTCGCACGGCTGCCCGAGCTGGTCGCGCCGCTCGCGGCGCGCGCGAGCGTGCTGCTGCTCGTCGGAGAGGCGCGGCGGCGGGCGCTGTCGATCGAGCGCCGCGCGCAGAACCTGATCGCGTGCCGGATCGCGGACAACGCCGGCGCGCGTCCCGATGGCCCGATCGACGCGGCCGGCCCGGGCGAGCTCGCCGCGACGTGGGACGCCGAGCGGGTGCTCGCCGCCGCCCGCGCCGCCGGCGCGCCCGCCGAGCTGTCCGACGACGCCGGCGGGTTCTGCTGCAACGCCGCGCTCTACCACGCGCTCGCCGCGGCGCCGCCGACCGCGCGCGTCGGCTTCCTGCACGTACCGATCGCGCCCCAGCCGCCGCTGGAGGTCATCGCGCGCGCGATCGAGGCGATCCTGGGTACGATGTCGACGTGAGGCAGCGGGAGCCGACCAAGGGCACCGAGATCGCCGCGCTCGAGGCGCAGCGCAACGAGGATCAGGTTCGCGCCGAGGGCTCGCTGCTCGGCGAGAAGCGCGCGGCGGTCGCGCGCCTCGTCATGATCCTGATGTTCGCGCTGGTGTCGGTCACGCGCGCGGGCCCGCACAACTGGCGGCAGAGCGCGGTCGGCACCACGTTCATGGCGTATGCGCTGGTCGCGCTGATCGGCACGTGGCGGATCAAGCAGGCGAAGCCATCGCGCGCGCTGTGGGCGCCGATCATCTTCACGACGCTCGACTTCACCGGCACCGCGATGCTCGGCGGGCTCGACATCTGGTGGACCGGTCAGTTCCAGAGCGGCCAGCACGCGGTCGCCTCCGCGATCCTGATCTCGTTCGCGATCGCGCGGCGCTCGATCTGGCACGTCGCGCTCTCGGTCGCGATGGCGGAGGCGAGCTACCTCGTGCTCGCGGGCTACGCCGGCACGATCGACACGCACGCGACCGCGTTCATCATGGCGGGCTACCTCGTGCTCGGCTTCATGGTCGCGCTGACCAACCGCGCGGTCGGTCGCATGTTCGCGGGCCTGCGCCAGCGCGACAACCTCACCCGGTTCCTGCCACGCCAGGTCGCCGAGCGCGTGATCGCGCAGGGCCCGAGCGCGCTCGCGCCGGTCGAGCGCGAGATCACGGTGCTGTTCTCCGACATCCGCGGTTTCACCGGGTTGTCGGAGGGCATGGGCCCCCGCGAGGTGCTCGTCATGCTCGACGACTACTTCGGACGGATGTCGCAGATCGTGAAGGGGCACGACGGCGTGGTCGGCAAGTTCCTAGGCGACGGCCTGCTCGCGTTCTGGGGCGTGCCCGATCGCGTCGACGATCACGCGCGGCGGGCGGTCAAGGCGGCGCGCGACATGCGGCGCGTGCTCGTCGAGTACAACCGCGATCGCGAGCGCGGCGGCCTGCCGCCGATCAAGATCGGCATCGGCATCCACACCGGCATGGTCGCCGCGGGCATGCTCGGCGGCCAGCTGCAGGCGGAGTACACCGTGATCGGCGACGCGGTGAACGTCGCGTCGCGCATCGAGGGCCTGACGAAGGAGCACGCGGTCGACGTGCTGATCAGCGAGACGACGTGGGCGCAGCTCGGCGACGGCGGCCGCACGCGCCGGCTCGCGGAAGGCGCGATCCGCGGTCGCAAGGAGCCGGTGGTGCTCTACGCGCTCGACGACTGAGTCGCTGCGAGATCAGCGCGCCGCCCACGCGTCGAGCTGTGCGAGCTCGGCCTGCTTGAACGGATAGCGGGCGAGCTCCTCGCGCGCGCGGGCCGCGAGCTCGCGCGCGCGCTCGCGATCCTTGCCCGACGCGGCGAGCGCGCGGGCGAGCTGGAACTGGATGTCGGCGAGCACGCCGGGCGCGGCGACGTGGCCGGTCTGCAGCTGGAGCGCGCGCTCGAGCTCGGGCACGGCGTCGGCGGGGTGGCCGGTATCGGCGAGCGCCGCGCCCTCGAGCGTCAGGCACGCGACGGTGTCGAGCCCGGTGTTGTTCGCCTTCGCGAAGTGCGCGAGGCAGTCGCGCGCGGTCGCGAGCGCGTCGGCGGGGCGGTTCGCGGCGGCGTAGGCGGCGGCGAGCGGATCCTCGTTGATCGCGACGTAGAAGCCGTTGGGCTGGTTCGCCTCGATCGTCGCGAGCCCCTGCTTGCCGAGCTCGATCGCGCGCGCGCTGTCGCCCTCGCCGACGGCGACGCGCGCGAGGTCGCACATGACCGCGCCGCGCACCCACGCGACCGTCGACTTGATCGCGAGCGCGCGCTCGAGCGCCGCGCGCGCGTCGCGAAACCTGCCGACCATCGCGAGCGCGAGGCCGTAGTTGTCGAGCGTCGCGGCGAACGTGCGCGTCTCGCCGCCGTAGGCGCGCTCGTCGGTCGCGATCGACTTGCCGAGGATCGCGATCGCGTCGTCGAAGCGCCCCATCTGCACGAGCACGAGCCCGAAGCTGCCCTGCACCGACGACACGCGCGCGTTGGCGTCGCCGAACACGCGCGTGCCGACGTCGAGCGCGCGGCGGAAGTGCCGCTCGGCCTCGGCATGCTCGCCGGCCTGCGACGCGATCAGCGCGAGCCCGGTCTCGAGATCGAACTCGGCCTCGAGATCGCCGTCGCGCTGCACCCACGCCCGCGCGCGGTCCGCCCACGATCGCCGCAGCGGCTCGTCGGCGGTGGTGAGCGCGCCGGCGCCGAGCCGCCGCGCCGCGGCTCGCGCCGCGAGGTAGTCGACGCGGCTGACCGTCGCGGTGTACTCGGCCTCGTCGAACGCGGCGATCGCCGCCGGCGGCTCGTTCGCGCGCTCGCGGCCGAGCAGGTACAGCGCCTCGGCGAGCAGAGGGCCGTAGCCGAGCGTGCGTGCCTCGCCGACGATCGCGGCGAGCGGCGCGCCGGCATCGGCCTCGCGGCCGGCGAGCAGCAGCGCGCGCACCTCGGTCAGCTCCCGGCGCAGCTCGTCGATGCGCGGGCGCAGC
>JBLMXA010000677.1:0-5038 GCA_050257515.1 Acidobacteriota bacterium
ACGCGAGCACGCCGAGCGCGTAGATGTCCATCGCCGGGCTGACCGTCAGCCGCTCGACGTACTCCGGCGCGAGGTACTGCGCGGTGCCGACGACGCGCTGCTCGCGCGCGAGCGTCTCGACCGCTTGCCGCCGCTCGAGCGCGAGCCCGAAATCGAGCAGCTTGACCACGCCGCCCGCGAGCACGATCGCGTTCGACGGCTTGACGTCGCGATGGATCACGCCGCGCGCGTGCAGGAACGCGAGCCCTTCGGCGAGCTGCGCGAGCACCGCGCGCAGGCGCGAGAACTCGACCTCGGGCGGCGCCGCCGGCGTCGCCGGCGTGGTCGCCGCGAGCATCGGCGCCATCGTCGCCTCGGTGTGCGCCTCCTGCAGCGGCACGACGCTCGCGGTCGTGTGGTCCGAGATCGCGATCGCCGGCGCCGGCCGCGCGCGCTCGACCCACCGCCGCGGGTCGACCCCGGGCAGGTACTCCATCGTGAAGTAGCAGGACTGCTCGTGTGCGACGAGCTCGTAGAGCTCGACGAGGTTCGGGTGGCGCAGCGTCGCGACCGCGCGGAACTCGCGCTTGATCCACAGCGTCGCGTCGTGGTGGGTGATCCCGCGAAACTTGATCGCGACGTCCATGTCGCGGCGCAGGTCGCGGCCGAGATAGACGACACCCATCCCGCCGCGCCCGAGCTCGCGGACGATGTGGTACCGGTCGCCGACGAAGCGCCCTACGCCCTCGGACGCGCTCACTGGCCGCGGACGGTATCATGGCGGCCGTGTCAGATGCGATCGACAAGCTCATCGACCGCCATGGTCCCGCGGCGGTGCAGGCGGCGCTGCTGCCGATGCTGAGCGCCGAGCGCGTCGCGCGCATCGACGCGGTGCTCGCGCGGCGGCTCCAGTCCGTCACGGTCGCCGTCGAGGACACCTACGATCCGCACAACGCGGCGGCGACGCTGCGCACCTCCGAAGCACTCGGACTGCAGGACGTGCACGTGATCGAGCCGCTCGAGCGGTTCAGTGCCGCGAAGGGGGTCACGCGCGGCGCCCACAAGTGGATCGATCTCCACCGCTGGCCGTCGGCCGAGGCCGCGGCGGGCGCGCTGCGCGGCCGCGGCTTCCGCGTGTTCGCGACGCTGCCGGGCGCACCGCAGTCGATCGACGACGTCGAGGTCGGCTCGCCGATCGCGGTCGTGTTCGGCAACGAGCACGCCGGGCTGTCGGCCGGCGCGATCTCGGCGTGCGACGGCGCGCTGGCGGTGCCGATGTTCGGGTTCACCGAGAGCTACAACCTGTCGGTCACGGTCGCGCTCGCGATGAGCCGGCTCGCGGCGCGCCGGCGCGCTTATATAGGCGCCGACGGCGATCTCGACGAGGCGCGTCGAGCCCGGCTCAGGGCGCGCTGGTTCGCGCTCGGCATCCGCGGGGTGGTGCAGATCCTCGAGCGCGCGCTCGGCGCGTGACGTGGCTGCACGGACACGCCGCGTGTGGCAAACCAGCCGCAGGCAGGGGATGATTCGGCGCAGGGCCGGCCCCGCCGGGTATCCCAGTTGCAGAAAGCTCCAACATGCCCCCGGGCAGCACGATGAAGATGTGGTCGCAGGCGGCCGAGCCGCAGGCGGCGACGCGCGCCGGCAAGGCGCGGGCGGCGAGGCCCAAGCCCGGCAGGCCGGCGCCGCAGGGTGGCTGGTGGCGGCGCAACTGGCTGCGCGTGCTCAAGTGGACGGCGCTGTCGGGCCTCGTGTGCGTCGCGATCGGGATCTCGACGATCGCGATCGTGTTCTGGACGTACGGCCGCGATCCGAACCTGCCGACCGTCGACAAGCTGCGCGAGTACCTCGATCACCCCAAGCAGATCACGAAGGTGCTCGATCGCAACGATCGCGAGATCGGCGAGCTCGGCAGCGAGCGCCGCACGTTCGTCACGTTCGACAAGATCCCGCCGATCGTGATCGACGCGTTCGTCGCCGCCGAGGACAACGGGTTCTGGACGCACGGCGGCGTCGACTACTGGGGCATGGCGCGCGCGTTCGTCGCGAACCTGCGCGCCGGCCACACCAAGGAGGGCGCGTCGACGATCACGCAGCAGGTCGTCAAGAACTTCCTGCTCGGCAACCAGCGCACGTTCAAGCGCAAGATCCAGGAGATCATCCTCGCCCGGCGGCTCGAGCACGCGCTGTCGAAGCAGGAGATCATGACCTTGTACCTGAACCAGATCGATTTCGGGCACAGCACGTACGGCGTGCAGGAGGCGGCGCGCCTGTACTTCGGCAAGGACGTCGCGCAGGTCAACGCCGGCGAGGCGGCGGTGCTCGCGTCGCTGCCGAAGGAGCCCGAGGCGCTGTACCGCGCGCTGCACGGCGGCAAGAACCCCGAGCGCGCGAAGGACCGCCAGGTCTACGTGCTGAACCAGATGGTCAAGATCGGCAAGCTGTCGCAGGCCGACGCGCAGAAGTTCATCGACGCACCGATCCAGGTGATCGCGCATCCGTTCGCGAAGCACGACGTCGCGCCCGAGTGGGTCGACATCGCGAAGCAGCAGCTGATCGACGTCGAGGGCAAGGACGCGCTCGGCTCGCTCGGCGGCAACGTGCGCACGACGCTCGATCCGGCGTACCAGGCGCTCGCGCAGAAGGCGCTGCAGGACGGCCTGCGCGCGGTCGACAAGCGCCACAAGCTCGGCCGTCCGATCCGCAGCGTCAAGCCCGACAAGATCGAGGCCGAGATCGTGCACCTCGCGAAGAAGCTGCCCGCCGGGGGCCCGCAGCCGAAGGAGGTCTACGAGGCGGTGGTCACCGCGGTGCACGACGACGACCACGAGCTCGAGGTCGATCTCGGCAAGTTCCCCGGCACGATCACGCTCGGCGGCCCCGAGGACGATCGCTACAACCCGCCGGACGACGACGGCCCGAAGCGGAGCGGGCCGGATTCACTCCGGCCCGCGGGGACCGTCAAGAGCCTCAGCGAGCGGTTCAAGGTCGGCGACGTGGTGTGGGCGATGGTGCCGCAGCCCGCGGCGCCGAAGACCGCCGACGAGGAGGACGACCAGGCGGCCGTCCAGCCCAAGCACGGCAAGCAGCGCGTGATCTTCGCGCCGGGCCCCGAGGGCGCGGTCGTGATCATGGAGGTCAAGTCGCGCAAGGTGCGCGCGATCGTCGGCGGCTACTCGGCCCACGCGGCGGGCTTCGACCGCGCCACGATGGCGATGCGGCAGCCCGGCTCGGCGTTCAAGCCGATCGTGTACGCGACCGCGTTCGAGCAGGCCGCGGCGCGCAAGTGCCACGCGAACGACCCGTCGCAGACCCAGGTGTGCGCGACGCCCGGCACGATCGTCAACGACGCACCCGAGTCCAAGGACTCGTGGGTGCCGAAGAACTTCGAGACCGGCGAGTACGAGGGCCAGGTGCGGCTGCGCAGCGCGCTCGCGAAGTCGATCAACACGGTGTCGGTCCACCTCGTGCTCGACATCGGCGCCGACAAGGTCGTCGAGATGGCGCACCGGCTCGGCATCCCGGAGAACCTGCCGGCCGAGCCGTCGATTGCGCTCGGCTCCACCGAGGTCAAGCCGGTCGAGCTCGTCGACGCGTACGCGACGCTCGGCGACGGCGGCCAGTACATCCCGCCGCGCTTCATCGAGGCGATCGACGGCAAGCCGCTGCCCGATCCGAAGCCGGTGCAGGCGATCGCGCCCGAGCTCGCGTACGTGATGACCGACACGATGCGCGCGGTGACGACCGAGGGCACCGCGGCGGCGGTCGGCGAGAAGCTCAAGGGCATCCCGATCGCGGGCAAGACCGGCACGTCGAACGAGGCGCGCAACTGCTGGTTCATCGGCATGACGCCTGACTACGTGATCGGCGTGTGGGTCGGCTACGACGACAACCGGCCGATGCCGGGCGAGCAGGGCGCGCGCGTCGCGGCGCCGGTGTTCATCGACATCGCGAAGCAGCTGAAGCTGCCGGCGAAGCAGTTCGAGCGGCCGCCGCACGTCGTCGAGGCGGTGATCGATCGCCAGACCGGCCTGCTCGCGCCCGACGGCGCGCCGAAGAACACGACGCTGACCGAGGTGTTCGTCGAGGGCACGCAGCCGGTCGACGTCGCGCCGAAGCCCGGCGAGGTCACGGAGGGCGGCTCGGTGACGGGGGATCCCTAGACGTGCGCGTGCTCGTGGCGGTCGCGATGATCGCGATCGGCGCACGAGCGAGCGCCGACCCGAGCCCAGGTGCGAGCAAGGACACCTGGCTGCACCAGCTCGTCACCGACGTGCGGGCGCGCCTCGCCGCCGCCGCGGCGGTTCACGCGCCGAAGCCGCCGGTGCGGATCGCGGTGAAGTGGCGGCCGCAGCGGCTCGGCTCGCTCGATCTCGGCGCGCCGCTCGTCGCGCTCGCCGCGGCGGATCTCGACGGCGACGGCAAGGCCGAGCTGTACGCGGTGACGCCGCAGGCCGTGATCGCGATCGCCGCCGCCGGGCGCGTCAAGGAGCTCGCGCGCGTGCCGTTCGCGGGCGACCCGGCGGTGCCGCGGTCGCGCGATCCGGTCGGCTCCGCGATCGTCGTCAACGGCGAGCTGGTCGCCAGCACGTCGAGCTGGGCTCGCTCGCTGCACGTCGCGTGGAAGACCAAGCAGCTCGCCGGCGATCCCGGCGAGCCCGGCTTCGAGCTGTGCGCCGGCGAGCGCGCGCAGCTTCAGCCCGGCCGCAACTACTTCGGCGACGGCGCGACCGCGTACTACGGCGTGCGCTGCGCCGACCTCGTCGACGCCAAGGGCCTGCCCCTGCACGCGCGCGCGCAGCTGTCGCTCGCGAACAAGCTCGACGTCACGGTCTCGCGCTGTGCCGCCGATGGCACGGGCTGCACCGAAGCTCGCAAGCACGACTACGCGGGTGTCGGCGTCGCGTTCGCGCTCGCCGACGTCGATCGCGACGGCACGCCCGAGCTGATCTTCGCGGGCGCCGGTGCGCCCGGCGATCCCGACGTCGTGCGCGTCGTGACGCTCGGCGCCGACATCCGCCACGAGCGGCTCAAGAAGAGCTTCTCCGCCGGCGGCGTC
>JBLMXA010000678.1:0-17878 GCA_050257515.1 Acidobacteriota bacterium
GCGTGGCTGCTCGTGCACCCCGACCTGCAACGCGTCGCGCGCGTGCGCTCCGTGTTCGACGCGCACGAGCCCGGCGTCGCAGATCGTCGGCAGCAGCGCGAGTCCGAGGCCGGCCCGCGCCGCGCAGGCGAGCGCGAGGATCGTGGTCGCGCGCATCACGACGCGCGCGCGGCCGACGCGCTGCGCGAGCCAGTCGCGGCCGGGCAGCGGCGGCGCGTCGGCGTCGTAGTCGACGACGTCGTGCCCGGTGAGGTCGTCGAGCTCGCGCGGCGCGGCGTGCGTGCGCAGGTAGCCGGGCGACGCGTAGATGCCCCAGGTGAGCTCGAACAGCTTGCGCCGCACCACGTTCTCCTCGGCGGGCGGCGACCCGACCGGGCGGTGCCGGATCGCGAGGTCGGCCTCGCGGCGCGCGAGCGTCGCAAACGACGAGCTGAGCTCGAGCTCGAGCACGATGCTCGGCAGGCGCGCGCGTAGCAGCGGCAAGCGCGGGATCAGGTACGCAGCCGCGAACGTCTCGCTCGTCGTGATCCGCACCGTGCCTTCGACGCGCGCGTCCTCGCCGGCGATCCGCCGCTCGAGCTCGAGCATGCTCGCCTCGACCTGCTCGGCCGCGGCAAGGATGCCCTCGCCTGCCGGCGTCAGGGCGAGGCCGTCGGGCAGCCGGTCGAACAGCCGCGCGTCGAGCGTGTCCTCGAACGCCTTGAGGCGGCGGCCGATCGTGGTCTGGTCGACGTCGAGGTCGCGCGCCGCCGCCGCCATCGAGCCGCGCCGCTGGATCGCGAGGAAGATCCGCACGTCGTCCCACCGCAGGTCGGCCAGCGCCATCCCCTCAGCCTGCATCCGTGCAGGGGCGGGTTGCAAGGCTGTCGATTCCGCAGCGCGCGAGATTCGCGCAGGGTGAACGCATGACAAACCCGGTCACCCCCGAATCCATCATGCGCATCGGCGCCGGCTTCATGGCGGCGAAGCACCTGTTCACGGCCAGCGAGCTCGGCGTGTTCACCGCGCTCGCCGAAGGACCGCGCACGCTCGACGAGCTCGCCGCGGCGATCGGCGTGCCGCGCCGCACGACGCGGATCTCGGCCGACGCGTGCGTCGCGCTCGGCCTGCTGCGCCGCGATGGCGACCGCTACGCGAACGCGCCCGACGCGCAGGCGTTCCTGACCGGGCGCGGGCCGATCGACCTGCGGCCGTGGGCGACGTTCTGGAACCGCATCTCGTACCCGGCGTGGACGCAGCTCGGCACGGCGCTGCGCAGCGGTGCGTCGGTTGGCAATGTCCACGACAAGCTGTCGGCCGAAGAGGCCGAGATCTTCTCGAAGGGTGTCGAAGGCTTCACGCGCGGCGCCGCGCTCGGGTTCGCCGACGGCTACGACCTCGCGCGCCACGTGCGCGTGATCGACGTCGGCGGCGGCACTGGCTCGTTCCTGCGCCACGTCCTCGGCCGCCACCCGCGCCTCGCGGCGACGCTGTTCGAGCTGCCGTCGACCGCGGCGGTTGCGCGCAAGGCGCTCGCGGACCTGCCGGCGGTGAGCGTCGTCGAGGGCGACGCGCTCGCCGGCGACCTGCCCGGCGGGCACGACCTCGCGATCGTCGCGAACCTCGTGCACTACTTCGGGCCCGACAAGAACCGCGCACTGCTCGCGAGCATCCGGCGCGCGATCGCGCCGCGCGGGCGGATCGCGCTCGTGGACTTCTGGATGGACGCGACCCACAGCCAGCCGGTGCTCGGCGCGCTGGTGGCTGGCGAGTTCGCGACGCACGTGCCCGAGGGCGACGTGTACTCGGTCGACGAGGGCACGGCGTGGCTCGAGGCGACCGGCTGGCGCGTGATCGAGCACCGCCCGCTCGCCGGGCCGCAGAGCGTGCTGATCGCCGAAGCGGTGTGATGACTCGGCGGTCTTGTCGCGCTCGAGGATCTGGAACTCGACGCGCCGGTTCTGGTGGCGGCCCTCGCAGGTGTTGTTGTCGGCGACCCGATGGTCCTCCCCCGCGCGAGCGAGCGAACATCCGCGCGACCTCTTCAGGCGACTGCGGCAGCGTCGCCGGGAACGGAGTGATCTCGACGCGGCGATCGGCGACGTGATAGTCGCACGCGTCACCGCCGCCTTGAACGGCCGGAAGACGCTGCGCGTTCGTGTTCAACGCCGAGTATCTCTCTTAGCACCGTCAGGACCGCGCTCCGTCCCATCGTCCAGCACGTGCACCTCGATCACGGCACCGCCTACAACAGGCGGCCGACAGGGCGGGGTAGAAATCAAGAAGCGCAGATCGCGCGGCCACCGACCGTCACTGCTTCGGCGGCATCGGAACGAACCGCGACACGCGCGCCTGATACTGGCGGTAGGCGTCGCCCTTCGACCGCAGCGCTTGATTCTCCGTCGGAGGAATGCCGGTGACGCCGAAGATCGAGCCCAGGATGATCGCCTGGCCGCCGAACGCGATCGCGCCCCAAGGCCAGTACGCCAGGCCGTACACCGCGTAGCCGATCCACACGAGCCACTCGAAGAAGTAGTTGGGATGGCGCGAGTAGCCCCACAGGCCGACGTCGCAGACCTTGCCCTTGTGCTGCGGGTCGCGCTTCCAGCGCGCGAGCTGCAGATCGGCGAGCGCCTCGCCGACGACGCCGATCGCGGCGATCGTCGCGCCCGCGGCGCGCAGCGGGCCGTCGTCCCATGGTGCGATCACGAACGGCACGACGAAGGCGGTCGCGAGCACGGCGACGAGCAGCGCCTGCGCCTGGAAGAACACGAAGAACCGGCGCGACGCGTGGAGCGCCCAGCGCCGGCGCAGCTCGGCGTAGCGGCCCTCCTCGGGGCCGCTCGCGGCGCCGCGCTGGATGCGGTAGCAGCCGCGGCGCGTGCTCCCCGCGACGACGATGAGCCCGATCGGCAGGTACGACGCGCGCGCGGCGAGCGGCTGCAGCGCGAACACCAGCACGACCGCCGAGAACGACAGCGCCCAGCCGACGTCGACGATGCCGGCGTTCTTCGTGCGCTGCGCGACGAGCCACAGCACCGCCTGCACGAGCGCGCACACCGCCCATGCCTCGCCGAGCCGGATGGCGACGTCCTCGATCACGGCGTCGTCCTCGGCACGATCACGACGAACGACCGCTCGCCGCGCTGGTAGACCTGGACGGTCTTCGCGTCGGCCTTGCCGACGAGCGGGAACCATGGCTGCTTCTGCGACGCGGGATCGGCCTCGGCGAGCTCGGGCACGATCAGATCGATCTCGACGAAATGATCGTGCGTGAGCGCGTCGAGCTTGGCCGCGTAGCTCCAGTCGGCGACCGCCTTGTCGGGGAAGCGGTCGTTGTGGAGCGCGCCGCCGTAGACCGCGATCCACGGCCGGTGCTGCGGCTCCTTGTCGCGGTGGACGACCGCCTCGCTCGCGATGCGGCCGAGCTCGCGCGTGGTCAGCGTGAGCATCGCCTCGACGTCGACGTCCTTGCCCTTCGGCGCGATCTTCGCGTAGTCGGCGCAGCCGATGCGCATGGCGTGAGGCTGGATCTGCTTCGCGCGCGCGGCGTCGGCCAGCTGCGCGATCTCCGACTTGGTCTCGGTCGGCCGCCGCGTCGTGATCGCGATCTTCGCGGTCGCCTCGACCGCCTGCGAGCCGCATTTCGGATCGACGAGCCACGTCTCGACGACGAGGTCCGACAGCTGGTCGCCGATCGCGGGCAGCGCGTCGGCGGTGAACCGCGACAGCGCCGAGCGCACGGTCGCGCGATCGGTGCGCGCGTGCAGCTCGCCGAAGCCGATCACGCGCGCGTCGGCGGGGATGATCGCGTGGAGCGCGGCGGCGAGATCCGGATAGCTCGTCGCGGCGGCGGCCGGTGCGGGTGCAGCGTCGGCGGGGGCGGGCGCGGGCCTTGCGGGCGGCGCGGGTGCGGGCGGCGGTGCGGCATCCTTGCCGCAGGCAACAACCGCGAGCACCAGCCACAGACGCACCTTCACACGATAGTCGATTTCGGGCGCTGGCATCGGCAGCGCCCGGCGACCAGCGATACGTTCGGCCCCATGGGGCCCAGCGCCAGCGATCTGCGAACGATCCCTCTGTTCCAGGGGTTCAGCGACGAGGAGCTCGCCGACGTCGCCGAGCTGTTCGTGCGGGCGGAGCCAGCGCCGGGCAAGCCGCTGTTCGACGTCCACGAGCCGGCGACGATGTTCTACCTGCTCGCGCAGGGCGAGGTCGTGCTCGATCGTCCCGGCGACGACACGTTCCGGCTGCGCCCGCCGGCGCTGATCGGCGAGCTCGGGGCGCTCACGGGGCTGGCGAGGTCGACGCGCGCAACCGTGCAGCCGGGCTCGGTGGTGTGGGCGCTGCCCGCGAGCAAGCTGCAGGCGTTCCTCGCCGAGAACCAGGAGCTCGGCGTCCGCTTCCTCGTGAATCTGCTGTCCGTCGTCGCCGACAAGGTCCACCGCGACCAGCGGCGGATGGCCGACATGCGCTCGAACCTGATCTCGACGCAGAAGGAGCTCAAGCGGCTGCGCGAGCTGGTGCTCGAGACGGTCGAGACGCCGCTGTCGGCGCCCGTCCACGACACGCTCGACAAGCTGATCACGCACAACCGCCGCGTGAACTACCGCGTCGAGCCGCCGCCCGCGCTCGCCGCGCACGTCCGCTTCGACCAGGGACCGGGCGCGATCGTCGACATCTCGCGCACGCACGTCACCGTCAACGTGCCGTTCGAGCCGCCCGCCGCCGGCACGTGGGTCTCGGGCGTCGCGCACCTCGCGGGCACCGAGATCCCGATCTCCGGCCGCATCGCGCGCGCGCAGGACAAGCGCGTCACGATCGAGCTCGATCTGATGATCGACGAGTTCGTCGCGACGCTCGAGGGCTACCTCACGCGCGCCCAGCTGCTCGACATCCTCTGCTAGGCCCAGACCCAGGCCGGTAGCCGCGGCGTCAGCGCGGTGATCGTACGCGGCGCGCGGAACGACGAGCCGCGCGCGCGCTCGGGGGCGTCGGGCGTGCCGGCGGCGAGGCCCTCGGCGAGCGGCCACGTCGCGCGCTGCCCCGGCGCGAGCGCGTGCAGGCCGCTCTGGCGGTAGCCGATCACGAACGTGTGGCCGGCGACGCGCGCGCCGAGCGTGTCGGCGAGCCGCATCGCGAAGTCGTGGCCGGCGCGCGCGCCGAAGCTCTCGCACGTGCGCAGCCACACGAGCGCGCCCGGCGCGAGCTGCGCGCGCACGGGCGCGATCGCGTCGACGGGCGTCGGCACGCGATCGACGAGCAGCGTGCCCCACTTGCCGTGCCCCCAGTACTGCAGCTCGTGCACCTCGCGCGCGGCGAGCCACGCGAGCGCGTCGCGCCAGCTGGCGACGCCGCATGCATCGTCGATCCAGCCGAGCCGGCGATACAGCCGCGCGCCGGCGGCCCACACCCGCCCGAGCCGCGGGCACGTTCGATCGTAGACGGCGACGCGCATGGCCCGAAAAGTCGAAGCGGGCCCCGATATCGATCGGTGCCCGCCACGGTCGTCGGCGACCGGTGGTCTCGCTACTTGAGCGACACCTTGTCGCCGGGCTTCTTGTCGCCCGTCTTGGCCGGCGTCTTGGTCTTCGCCGTGTCCGTCTTGGGCGCCTCGCGCTTCGGCTGCTCCTTCGCCTTCGCCTTGTCCGCCGTCTTCGGCGTCTCGGTCTGGTCGTGGTCCATGTTCGGGCAGGCGAACGCGGGGACCGCGAAGCAAAGGACGAGCACGGCAGCGAGCTTCTTCATGGTCCGGCGATCATGGCGTACGGATCATCGCTCGTCAACGCTCGATCACGAGGCCGTGGTAGTGCGCGTACTCGCGAATCGCCCGGCGCGTTTCCTGCGCGTCGACCTTCCACGGGTCGAACAGCTCCGGCCGCCGCTCGGCCCACTCGCTGATCGGATCGATCGTGCGCAGGCCGCCGGTGTCGCACAGCGCCGGGTGCGGCCACATCGTCGTGTCGGTCGGATCGATCGCCGGCAGCTCGATCGGCGCGTTCGCCTTGCCCGCCACGAGGCGGTCCATGTCGAGCGTGTCGGTGAGATCGGTCGCCGCGGCGTCCCGCGCGGTGAGCGGATCGAGCCCGAACTGGTTCCACAGCGTCTTCATGAACGACGTGTGCTCGTACACGGTCGAGCTCACGTAGCCCGGCTTGACGTATGGCCCGATGATCATCGCCGGCACGCGGAAGCCGCCCTGATCGAAGCCGCTCGTGTCGCGGCCCGAGCTCGCCCACACCGTCGCGGTGTCGTCGGCGAACGTCGGCGGGGACACGTGATCGAAGAACCCGCCGTGCTCGTCGTACGTGACCATGAACATCACCAGGTGCTTCCACTGCGGCGACTTCGCGAGCGCGGTGTACACCGTCGCGATCAGCTCCTGCCCGTCGGCGGGGTGGTGCGGTGGATGGTCGTCGTTGCCGCCGCCGCCGAAGATCGGATCGATCACGACCACCGGCGGCAGCGTGCCGGCCGCGGCGTCGCGCATGAAGTACTGGAAGCGGCGCGCCTTGCCGGTGCCATCGATGGGCCCGGTGTCGACCGCGTACGGACCGTTCGCGAGGATCGCGTTCGCGATCGACAGGTTGCCGTAGTAGTAGCGCCAGTCGATGCCGGCGTCGTTGAGCCGGTTATAGATCGACGGCACCGGCAGCGCCTGGATGTTGTCGATGATGTCGCCGTTCGTCCGGTAGGCCGCCGACGTGCCGACGAGCGAGTACGCGCGGTTCGGGATCGTCTCGTCCATCAGCGACGCGAACATCCGGTCGCACGTCGTGTATGCGTCGGCGAGCGCCCAGCTCACCGGCAACAGGTCGCGCGTCATGTACTGCATCGGCTCGTGCGAGCCCGCGCCGTACTTCGCCTCCTGCCGCTTGACGAAGCCGTCGTTGGCGCCGTTGTTCCACTGCGTGCGCGAGCCATCCCACGAGTGATCGGGATCGTTGACGCACTCCGAGCTCAGATCCGGCTTGTACGGCGCGACCGGGTTGCCGTTGCTGTCCGGGTTCGTCATCGTCATCTGGAGGCCGTCGCCGGGCAGCCCCTCGAGCATCGACCGCGCCCCGAAGTAGTGATCGTACGTCCGGTTCTCCATCATCATGTAGACGTAGACCGGGTGGTTCGGGACGTTCGGCGAGGAACCGCAGCCGGGCAGGTAGCGCGCGAGCGTCGCGGCGCCGGCGAGCCCACCGATCCGCTTGAGGGCGTCACGTCGTCGGATCATGCCGATGGTTGTACTACATGAGCGTCGCGACCCACGTGACCCCGACCACGAAGCCGATCAAGGCTCCGACGCCGGACAGCGCCGCGATCAGCAGAATCCTGGTGACAGGATTTCGCCAGAATCCTCGCACGCTCTGCGTGTCGTCGGGCAGCCGCTCGCAGTCGGCGACGGAGGGCTTGCGCCGCCACGCCTCGACGAGGCCGACGACGATGCTCGTGCGCACGAGCGGGTAGATCCGCGCGACCGGCGAGGCGCCCATCGCGGCCGCGACGCTCGCGATCGAGCCGCCCGCGACCGCGGTGAACAGGCCGGCGCCGATCGAGGTCGGGATGATCCACGCGAGCATCGCGCGCGCGAACCCGGCGTCGGTGGTCGCCCAGATGTAGGCGAGCACCGCGAGCAGCGCGACGGGCACGACCCACTTGCCGAGCCGCCACCACAGCGACGGCGGCGGGATCTGATCGAGCTTCTCGCGATCGATCGGCTCGTGGATCTGCACCGAGATCCCCGGCACGTGCGCGGCGCCGACCACCGCGACCACGGTCTGCTTGCCGGCGCCGGCGTCGCGCATCTTGCTCGCGAGGTACTGATCGCGCTCGTCGACGAGCGGCCCCTTGACCTCCGGCACCGCGCGGCCGAGCTCGGACAGCATCTCCGACAGCGCGCGCGGCTCCTTGAGGTCCTCGACGACCTCCTCGGTCACCGGCTGCGACTCGCTGCCGCCGGCGAGCAGCGACCACAGCAGCGTGAACCGCCGCCACACGCCGAGGTTCTTCCACGTGCGGCGCAGCGTGGTGTGGATGTCGCGATCGATCAGCTCGACCGGGATGCCCTTGTCCTGGGCGGCCTCGGCGGCGGCGAGCAGCTCGGCGCCCGGCTTGACGCCGAGCTCGGCGCCGAGCTTGCGCTGGTAGCTCGCGAGCGCGAGGTGGCCGAGCAGGTACAGCGTCTTGCCGGTCTTGACGACCTGGAACACGTCGAGATCGCGGAACGCCGAGTCCTTGGTCAGCGCGTCGTAGCGGTTCTTGCACAGCTCGACGCACACGACGTCGGGCTTGGTCTCCTCGATCACCTGGCGGACCTCGTCGACCGACCGCTGCGAGACGTGCGCGGTGCCGACGACGTGATACGTCGTGCCACCCTCGACGAGGGTCGTGACCGAAGCCGGCAGCTCCACGCTTCTCCATACCACATGCTATGGAGCTGGCATGGCCAGCGAGATTCCCGAGTCCAAGCGCGTCGAGATCGAGGCCGCAGCGTTCCGCCGGCTCGTCCAGCACTTCCGCGAGCGCACCGACGTCCAGAACCTCGACGTCATGAACCTCGCCGGGTTCTGCCGCAACTGTCTGTCGAAGTGGTACCGCGCGGCGGCGCAGGAGCGCGGCTACGAGCTCTCCGATCCCGAGGCGCGCGAGGCCATCTACGGCATGCCGTACGACGAGTGGAAGCAGAAGTACCAGAAGTGAGCGAGCTCGCTAGTAGACCGACAGGCCGATCATCGCGTCGGTCATCTGCTCGGCGTGCGCGTAGGTCGCGCCGAGCCGGCCGGTCAGCGCGAGCCGCGTGTTGAAGTCGAGCTGGAACAGCGCGCCGCCGACGAGCGCCATCGAGCCGCTGTTGCCGCCGTTGAGCACGCCCGGGTAGTCCTCCCAGCGATACGCGGCGCCGCCGCCGCCGTAGAGGCCGAGGTGGAGCGCCCCCGCCTGCACCGGGTACGCGTGGAGCTCGGCGGTGTAGCGCGACTCGAACAGCACGTTGCCGATCGCGTCGTCGCGCCAGCCGAAGAACACGTTGCCCATGATGCCGACCCGCTGATCGGGCCAGAAGCCGAGCTGGATCGAGGTCGCGGTGCCCGCGCCCTTGCTGCCGTCGGCGGACGTGTACGTGCCGACCCCGCCCATCATCGCGTACGAGAAGCCGACGCGATCGAGCGGCGCGCGCTCGAGCGGGCGGAACGGGCCCTCGGTCGTGCGGATGATCGCGTGATCCGCCCACGCCGCGGTCTGCGGATCGATCCACGCGAGCGGCAGCACGGTGTAGCCGCCGTCCTTGCCGAACAGGTGGACCGGCATCATCGGGTGGAGGTCGGCGTAGCCGTCGAACCGGCTGCCCTCGACCGCCGCCGCCGCGACGAGGATGATCGCCGCCGCGGCGAGGATCACGATCGCGGCGGCCTTGCCGTCGCCGCCGCCGCCGCCGCCGAGGTGACCGCCGCCGCCGTGACCGCCGCCGCCACCCGACGAGTGCGGCGAGCTCGAGATGCCGTTCCAGTGGCCGGTGTTGATGTTGCCGCCCCCGCCGCCGTAGCCGTAGTAGCGGCGGCGCTCGGGGCCGTAGACGTTGACCTCGGGGAAGATGACGATCTGCGTCTCCGCGGTGACCGGCTCGGGCGGGCCGTAGTCGGCGTCGTGCAGCTCCTGGCTGACGCGCACGTGCTGGCCGCGCTGCTCCGGTGGGAGCGACGCGAGCCGCGCGAGCTCGCTGTCCCGGATCTTGTAGCTGTTCGACGCACAGCCGGTCGCGAGCATGCTGCCGGCCAGAGCCACCGCGAGGAGCCGCATCTCGTTCGATGATTGCACGAACCGTGCGCGCCGAGGCAGCCGTGGCAAAGTACGTGACGTGGAACCGGTCGACCTCGCGGCGATCGCCGACGACTTCGATCGCGAGGTCGTGCGGACCCCCGCGATCGACCGGTTCTGCTCGTCGAGCGCGTGGATCCTCGCCGCCGCCGCCGCGCTGATGCCGCCTCGCGCGTCGTTCGCGTTTCGCGGCAAGCACGGTTATTTCGCGGCGATGCGCGGCGTGCATCCCGCCGGATTCCCGTACGTCGAGCCGGTCGAGCTGGCGTGGGGGCTGGCGTCGCCGCTCGTCGGCGAGGATGCCGGCGCGCTGGTCGAGGAGGTCGTGCCACTGCTTGCCGCCCGCCGTGACTGGCAGCTCGCGATCTTCGCGGGGTTGACCGTGTCCGGGCCGCAACGGCGTGCGCTCGATGCCACACTGCCGGCGAGGTGGGAGCGCCGGCGCGGTCAGCCGACCGTTCGCCACGTCGCGAGCCTCGAGGGCGGGATCGACGGCTTCCTGGCACGGCGCTCGCGCGAGCTCCGCAAGTCGCTGCGCAAGTCCGTCCGCGCGGCGGCCGGCGCCGGCATCACGTTCGAGAGCGTGCGCGCCGAAGGCGAGGCGGGCGCGCGCTCGCTCTACGATCGGATCCAGGCGGTCGAGGCGCACAGCTGGAAGGCCGAGGAGGGCGTCGGCATCTCCGCCGGCCCGATGCGCGCGTTCTACGCCGCGATGCTGCCGAGGCTCGTCGCGCTCGGCCAGCAGCGGACGATCTTCGCGCGCGCCGGCGACCGCGACATCGGCTACATCCTCGGCGCGGTGTGGGGCGGCGAGTACCGCGGCCTGCAGTTCTCGTACGACGACGCGCACGCGCGGCTCGGCATCGGCGGCCTGCTGCAGTACCACCAGGTCGCCGAGCTGTGCGCCGAGGGCGTCAGCCGCTACGACCTCGGCACCGAGATGGACTACAAGCGCCGGTGGGCGGAGGACATCATGGAGACCGAGATGCTCGTGCTCGTTCGCTAGCCCAGCGACGATCCCGGATCCGGCGGCGCCTCCTTGGGGCTCGCGAGCAACGAAGCGACGACTCCGATCGCGAGGATCGCGGCGATCACCACGAGCGTGAGCCAGTGCGGCGCCGTGTAGTAGTGATGCGCGAGCATCTTCGCGCCGATCGCGATCAGCAGGAAGCCGAGCGCGAGCTCGAGGTACTGGAACTTCTGCAGCGCGCCGACGAGCACGAAGTACAGCGAGCGCAGCCCGAGGATCGCGAAGATGTTCGACGTCACCATGATGAACGTCTCCTGGCTGACCGACATCACCGCCGGGATCGAGTCGAGCGCGAACACGATGTCGGTGAGCTCGACGACGATGAGGCAGATCGCGAGGATCGTGAACGCGCGGCGCCCGTCGATGCGCACCGAGAACACGCCGCCGTAGTCGCCGTCGGCCACGCGCACGAACTTGCGCAGCCAGCGAACCGCCCGCGACTTGGCCGGGTCGTCGTCGTCGTCGCCGCCACCGCGCAGCAGCTGGATGCCCTGGTACGCGAGGAACGCGCCGAACGCGTAGAACACGAAGTCGAAGTGCCTGGCGACGTACGCGCCGCCGCTCAGCAGCGACACGCGAAACACGATCGCGCCGAGGATGCCCCAGAACAGCACCCGGTGCTGGTACTTCGCCGCCACGCGGAAGCTCCGGAACACGAGCGCGATGACGAAGATGTTGTCGACCGACAGCGCCTGCTCGAGCAGGTACGCCGAGACGTACGTGATCGCGGCATCCGCGCCGTCGGCGTGCCCGGGAAGCGAGCCGCGCAGACGCGCGCCCTCCCAGTGGTTCTCGTAGATGAGGTACACGATCCCCGCAAAAGCCAGGCCGAGCGCCATCCACCCCGCAGTCCATGCGGCGGCGCTGCGCACGGTCGGCTCCTTCGCCTTGCGGTGCAGCACGCCCAGGTCGAGGACCAGGAGCAGCGCGACCAGCGCGAAGAAGCCGAGCCAGAACAAGGCCATGCCGTGGACAGTGAACCATGCCTAGCAGCGGGGCGGGACGCAAGAACTCCTCCGATGCATTCGCGCCGGAACGCGCGTTGCACCGATTCTCGGCATGTACATGTCCCTCGATCGAGACCAGGTTCAGGTGGTTCGGGAGATCCTGCAGAGCGCGCTGCACGAGCTGCGCCTCGAGAGCGCACGCGCCGACGCGCACGACTTTCGCGAACAGCTGCATCGTCGCGAACGGATCGTCGAGTCGGTGCTCGCGCAGCTCTCGGACGAAGACCGCGTCGCGCTCTGATGGATCAGCTGAGCGTTGCCAGTAGCTTCTCGACGTCGCCGGCGGGCTTGGCGAGGCCGAGCTTGGTGAACACCGCGATCGCGTCGCGCAGCATGTTCTTGCCCTCGCCGAGCGCGCCGATCTCCGCCTTGTAGCGGCCGAACGCGACGAGCGCCTTGCCGAGCGCGGCCTCGTGGTGGATCGAGCGCAGCACCTCGACGGCCTTGCCGTAGGCGACGGCGGCGTCCTGAGGCGCGCCGGGCTCGTCGATCGCGTCTCCCGCGTCGTACAGGCTCGTCGACAGCACCTCGCCGAGCGTCAGGTACGCGCGCGCCTCCTGCTCGCGCAGGCCGGAGCGCTTCGCGACCTCGAGCGCGCGCTCCGCGAGCTCGCGGGCGGCCTGGGGCTGGCCCTGCAGCCGCTCGAGCGTCGCGAGGTGGCGGCAGCACTCGCTCTCGAGCCCGCGATCCTCGATGTCCTCGATGATCTCGAGCGCGTTCTCGAGCCGGCTCTTGGCTTCGTCGAGCTTGCCCTCGGAGAGCGCGAGCTCGCCGAGGTTCGTCAGCACGAGCGCCGCGAGCGGCAGCGCGCCGATCGTCTCGGCCTCGGGCAGCGCCGAGAGCCAGCCGCTGCGCGCCTCGGCGATGTCGCCGAGCTCGAACGCGACCGCGGCGAGGTTGTTCATCGACACGACCTGGCCCCAGCGATCGCCGGTCTGCTTGCGCAGCTCGAGCGCCTCCTTGTGGCAGGTCAGCGCCGACTCGTACTGGCCGCGGTCCTGCTGGACCTCGCCGAGCCGCGACAGCGACGTCGCGATCGCGCGCTTGTCGCCGCGCTTGCCGCGGCGCGCGAGCGCCTCGGTGATCTTCGCGTGCGCCTCGTCGTAGCGGCCGAGCATGTGCAGCGTCTTGCCGATGTCGTCGAGCGAGCCGGCGATACCGCGCGCGTCGCCCGCGCTGCGGAACAGCTCGTGACCGCGCTCGAGGTACTCGAGCGCGAGCTTGAGATCGCCCTTGCGACGCCACACGCGGCCCATCTTGTTGAACGCGACCGCCGCCTTCGTCTTGCTCGCGTTGACCCACGACAGCCGCAGCATGCGCTCGAACGCGCCGAGCGCGGCCTCGAAGTCGCCGATCAGCTCGTACACCGAGCCGAGGTCGTGCCACAGGTGGATGCGCGCGGCGCTGTCCTGATCGCCGATGCACGCGAGCGCGCGATCGAACAGCCGGATCGCCTTCTCGTTCTGGTAGTCGCTGCGCGCGGCCTCCGCGGCGCGGCGGTAGCGCGTCGCGGCCTCGCGAGCCTCGCCGGCGAGCGCGAGGTGGCGGCCGATCTCCTCCTGCGCCGCGGGGGCGCGGCCCTCGGGGTGCAGCTCGAGCCAGCGCGCGACGACCGCGTGGTAGTGGCGGCGCCTCGTCTCGTCGAGGCTCTTGTAGACGAGCTGCCACAGGTTCGGGTACGCGAAGCGCAGCTCGCGCTCGCCGGAGACCGACGACTGCGGCACCTCGTTGAGCCACTCGCGCTCGACGAGCTTGTTCACCGCCGCGATCACGCTGATCCGCGAGTGATCGCCGGACGCCGCGATCTGGGCGAGCGTCGGTCCGTCGGGATCGGTCGTCGACTGGCCGGCGCGCTCGAGCGCGATGATCGCGTCGAGCCACGACACCTCGCCGACGACCGCCGCCATCTCGATCGTGCGGCGCTCGGCCGCCTCCATCACGCGCAGGCGCGCGGCGACCAGCTCCTCGTAGGTCTTCGGCAGCGCGGTCCCGGCGAGCCGCGACGGATCGATCCGCCACATCACGCCCTCGCGGACGATCACGTCGCTCTCGAGCAGGTAACGGACGAGCTCCTGGATCGCGCGCGGCGAGCCGCCCATCGTGCGGACGTGGACGACGAGCTTGTGCGGGACGTCCGGCAGCTGCTTGCACAGCTCGCGCAGCAGCTCCTCGCCCTCGGCCGGCGTCAGCTGGCCGAGCGCGATCTCGAGCGGCGCGACCTCGCCCTCGCCGAACGAGGCGTGGCGCATCGCGAGCTGTGGGGTCGCGGTGCAGATGATCGCGACCTTGTGGCTGGCCATGCCCGCCGCGAGGTACTGCAGGAAGTTGATCGTGTCGTTCTCGCACAGCTCGAGGTTCTCGACGACGATCACGACCGGGTGCCGCTCGGCCTCGGCCGACAGCATGCGCTTGAGCGCCATGAACAGGCGCGCCTCGAGCCGCTGCGGCGAGTCGAGCAGCGGGCCGACCACCGGGCTGTCGTCGAACGGCACGCGCAGCAGGTGGGCGATCAGGTGCGCGATCTCGGGCACGCGCGCGTGCGGCACGATGTCGGTGACGCCCTTGACGATCTTGAGCCGGCTGTCCGCCGGATCCTCGCCCGCGACGAGGCCGAAGCGGGCGGTGAGCGCGCGCGCGATCGGGCCGTAGGCGTGCGCGTTCTCGTCCGCGACGCCGGTCAGCACGAGCGTGCTCGGGTGCTGGGTGCGCGTGCGCGCGACGAGCTCGCCGACGATGCGGCTCTTGCCCATGCCGGGCTCGCCGACGATCACCGCGAACGCGAGGGTGGGCTCGCCGTGGGGCGCGAACGCGCGATCGACGAGCTCCTGGAGCTGCTTGATCGCGGCCGTGCGGCCGGTGAAGCGCGGCCGGAAGTCGTAGACCGCGGTCGTGATCGCGGTGCGCTCGGCGAAGTCCGATTCGCCGAAGTCGCTCGCCTCGAACGTCGGGGTCGGCTCCGTGCGCGTCGACGTCGCGTCCGGATCGTCCTTCGGGTCGCTGCCAGGAGTCGGCGTGTGGTGGTCCCAGGTTACCGGCGCCATGAGCATCCATTCGGCGCCCTTGGCGCTCCTAAGATCTGTAGATTCCATGAGTTTTCCACGCTTCGACCGACCGTCTACCCCTGGTAGGCGCGCGGAAGCTAATGTGGTTTGATGTGGTTGTCAACCGACACGAAGTAACTTCACGGCGGCTATAGCCGCTGGCTCTGACGACGAGTCAGCTAGCGGCTACGGGCCGGGGACGATGAACAGCGCCACGCCGACGAAGATCGTCGTGTACGCGGCGTAGTCGAGATCCTCGCGGACGCCGAACACGATGCCGTTCGACGCGGGGCCGGTGAACCGCTTCGAGCCGGGATCTTCCCGCAGCGGGATGTAGCCCGCGAGCTCGAAGCTCGGGGTGACGGCGCGCTCGGCTCGGGACGACAGCACGCCGTTCCAGATCCCGGCGCGGGCGAGCACCCGGCCGCCGAGCACCGGCAGGCCGCCGAGCAGGCTCGCGCCCGGCGCGAACCGGCTGCCGCTGGCCGCGACGTCGACTCGCACGTCGAGCTGCAGCGCGAGGATCTCGTCGGGCACGAGGCCGGCGCCGAGGTGCGCCGCGAGCGAGCCGCCGGCGCCCTCGGCGACGCCGCGCTGGAGCACGCCGGCATCGGTGCCCATCGCGCAGCCGGTCAGCAGGACGAGCGCGGCCTTCACTTGGCCGGTGCGGCCGCGGCGGTCTGCGGCGGGGCAGGGCGAGCCTTGCAGCGATCGGGCAGGCGCGCCTTGTACGCCGCGGTCCGCTTCTGGATGTCGTCGGGGATCGCGCGATGCTGCCGGTTGTCGCGCAGGAAGTAATGGAGCGACACCGGCACGATCGGGTCCTTGCTGTCCGCGAGCCGCTTGCAGTTCTCGGCCTCGAGATCGTCGAGCACCTCGGAGATCACCCTCGCGGTGATCGGCTTGACGTCGTGCATGAGCACGACGCCGCCGTTGTCGTGGAGGATCATCGCGAGCACCTTCTTGCGCAGGCGTTCGGCGTCGTGCGCGCGCCAGTCGAGCGTGTCGATCGACCAGATCACCTCGGTCAGCCCGAGCTTCTTGAGCCGCATGCGGCCGGCGCCGCTCAGCGAGCCGTACGGCGGGCGGAACAGGCCGATGGGGCGGTTTGCCTCGCGCGCGAGCGTGCGGATCGACTGGTCGATCTCGCGATCGAGCTCGCTGCCCTGCGCGTGGCCGAGGTTCGGGTGGGTGACGGAGTGGCTGCCGACCATGAAGCCGTCGGCGAGCTCGCGGGCGAGCACGTCGCGGCTCTTCGCGCCGAGCTTGCCGACGATGCGCGACGTGACGATGAAGAACGTCGCCGGCACGTCGTACTTCTCGAGCGCGTCGATCACGTGCGGCGTCGTCTCGGGGTTCGGGCCGTCGTCGAACGTGAACGCGACGACGCCCTTGGTCTCGTCGCCGTCGATGCGCATCGCCTTGCCGGTGAGCGGATCGTCGGTGAGCGTCTTGAGATCCTTCGGATCGAGCTTCGTGGTGTCGGCGGCAGCGATCGAGGCGCTGCACGCGACGAGGATCGAGAGCCACCACCGCACGTCTTCAAGGTAGCACGCGAGGTATGCTGGCGCCGTGCACGTCGTGTCGACGTCCAGCCTGCCGATCGACCTGGCAGGGCAGCTCCCGCATGCACGCGTCGAGGTTCCGGAACAATGGCTCGGCGTCGCGCGTTGTGACCTGTCCGACGCCGACGCGCTGGTCTGCCTGCTGCTGGACCGCATCGACGCGCCGGTGCTCGCGCGCGCGCCGCGACTGCGCGTGATCGCGAACTGTGCGGTCGGCTACGACAACATCGACGTCGCGGCGGCGACCGCGGCGGGCATCGCGGTGACGAACACGCCCGACGTGCTGACCGAGGCGACCGCGGAATTCACGCTCGCGCTGATGTTCGCGGCCGCGCGCCGGCTGCCCGAGGGCGAGGCGCTCGTGCGCTCGGGGCGGTGGCCGGGCTGGCGGCTCGACCAGCTGCTCGGCGTCGGCCTCGCGGGCAAGACGCTCGGCATCGTCGGCATGGGGCGGATCGGCCGCGCGGTCGCCGGACGCGCGCGCGCGCTCGGCATGCGCGTCGTGTGGACCGATCCGAATTACCGAATGAACGTTCATTCATTAAATGCGGACGCGCCGGACGCGCCGGACGCGCTCGGCGTCGACGAGCTGTTCGCGACCGCGGACGTCATCAGCCTGCACTGTCCGCTGACCCCGGACACCCGCGGGCTCGTCGATGCCGCGCGGCTGGCGCGCATGAAGCCGACCGCGATCCTCGTCAACACCGCCCGCGGCGGGTGCGTCGACGAGCGGGCGGTCGCCGAGGCGCTGACCGCCGGCCGGCTGTTCGCCGCGGCGCTCGACGTGTTCGCGCACGAGCCGGCGATCGATCCCGCGCTGCTCGCGGCGCCGCGCGTGGTCTTGGCGCCGCACCTCGGATCGGCTACCACCGAGGCAAGGACCCAGATGGCTCAGCTGTGTGCCGACGCGGTGATCGCGGTGCTCTCGGGGCGCCGCCCGCCGAACCTCGTCAACCCGGAGGTCGTGCTGCGTGGCTGACGCGCACGTGCTCGTCGTCACCAGCGCGGGCGCCGCGGCCTCCGCGGTCGTCCCCGTGCTCGCCGCGATCGAGGCGGCAGGCATGCGCGTGCGCGCGATCGACGTCGGCGCCGCCGGCGGCGGCGGCGGCGGCGTCACCGACCGCGTGCGGCGCGCGCTGCTCGGCGAGGGCGCCGAGCGCAAGCTGCGCAAGGAGCTCGAGGTCAACCCGCCCGATGCCGCCGTCGTGTTCGATCCGCACGCGGCGCTCGCGCTGACCGTCGCGCGCGATCAGGTCCAGAATCCTGCGCCGGTGATCGCCGTCGTCGGCGAGCTCGAGCCGGCGACCGCATGGGCGCAGACCGACGCCGACCGGTTCGTCGCGATCGACGAGCTGGCGGCGGTCGCGCTCGCCGATGCCGGCGTCGAGGGCGATCGCATCCTCGTCGTCGGCGCGATCGGCGAGCGCCAGTTCGCCGAGGCCGGCGCGCAGG
>JBLMXA010000679.1:0-9140 GCA_050257515.1 Acidobacteriota bacterium
GAGCATGGCTCGCGACGAGGACACGCTCAAAGGTCGCCAGATCGGCGACAAGTATGTCCTCGGCGAGCGCCTCGGAGAGGGCGGCATGGGCGTCGTGTACGCCGCCGAGCAGCGCGGGCTCGACCGCACGGTCGCGGTCAAGCTGCTGCGTGCAGAGCTCGCGCGCGAGCCCCACGTGTTGCACCGGTTCGTCACCGAGGCGCGCGCGGGTAGCAAGCTGTCGCATCGCAACCTCGTCACCGTCCACGACTTCGGCGAGCTGCCCGACGGCTCGCCGTACCTCGTGATGGAACATGTCCGCGGCGAGCCGCTGTCGACGCTGCTCGCCGCGTTCGGGCCGCTGTCGCCGCACCGCGCGGCGGAGCTGGTCGGCCAGGTGCTCGCCGGCCTCGCCGAGGCGCACCTCGCCGGCATCGTCCATGGCGACGTCAAGACCGACAACGTGATCGTCGAGCGCGCGCGCGACGGCAGCGAGCTCGCGAAGCTCGTCGACTTCGGGCTCGCGAGCTTCACCGACGATCCACCGCCGCTGTTCGGCAGCGAGCGCATGCTGTCGGGCACGCCCGAGTACCTCGCGCCCGAGGTCGTCCTCGGCGCGGTCCCTACGCCGGCGTCCGACGTGTACGGCGCCGGCATCGTGCTCTACGAGCTGCTGACCGGCACCACGCCGTTCTGCGGCGGCACCACCGCCGAGATCCTCGCGCGCCACCTCGACGAGGACGTCGTGCCGCCGTCGCTGCGCAACCCCGAGCGGGCGATCCCCGCCGCGCTCGAGCGCGTCGTGCTGCGCGCGCTCGAGAAGCTGCCGGTGGCGCGCTATCGCGATGCGCGTGCGTTCGCCGCCGCGCTCGCCGCGGCCGCACCCGAGGACGAGCAGCCCGAGCCCGCGATCGGCGCGGCGCCGACGATCGGGTTCTCGACCGAGGCGCCGACGCGCGATCTGTCGCACGAGCAGCTCCCCGCGAACATCGCCGCGCGCCGGAGGCTCGCGACCGGCACCGGCGCGCACGCCGCGACGCCGACGCTGCAGCTCCGCCACGAGCTCGGCGACGCGATCGCGCGCGGCGCGGTCGACGAGATCGTCGCCGGGTATCTCGACCTCGCGCGCGCGCTCGTCGACGAGCGCCGGCTTCCGGATGCCGCGGCCGAGCTCGCGGAGGCGGTCGACCTGCTCACGCGCGGCGGCGGCCCGCTCGCGCTCGATGCTCCGGAGCCGGTGTGGCGCGTGCTGCTCGCGCTCGCCGCGATCTACGCAGGGATCGGCGACGCGCCGCGGGCGCGACAGGCCGCGACCGCCGCGCACGAGCTTGCCACGCGCGTGCACTCGGTCGTCGGCACCGAGCGCGCCTACGCTCTCTTGCAACGCTTCGCGCGCGCGCCGCGCGGAGCGTGAAGGAATCATCATGCGTACCTCGATCGCACTCGTCATTCTCGCCGCGTGCGCGACCACGCCGCCGCACACGCAGCCTCCTCGCGGCTACCGCGGCCTGCACGCGAGCGAGCACATGGAGGCCGCGCGCCAGCACGAAGAGGCGATGGAGGCCCGCCGGACGTGGCCCGACACCCGCGTCGCCACGCCGGGCCGCACCGACCAGCTGCTCGTCGGCTCGCCGTGGCAATGGAACTGGGACAGCAACGTCGATCACGAGCGGCTCGCCGCGCTGCACCGCAGCGCCGCCGCGGAGCTCCAGGCGGAGTACCAGGAGGCGTGCGGCACGCGGTCCCTCGCCGAGGTGTCGGTGTCGCCGCTCTCGCGCTACGCGATCGGCGGTACGAACACCGCCGACGGCGTGACGATCTTCCTGTCGCCCGCGGCGGGCCCGCCCGAGCGCCTGCTCTCCGACATTCGCTGCCACCGCGCGTGGATGATGCTGCAGCCCGGCAACATGGAGGACGTCTGCGCGCTCGACCTCGACGGCATCCGCGTCGATGCGACCGGCGATAGCTCCGGCATCACGCTGCAGCTGACGGTCCGCGACCCGCTGCTCGTCCCCGAGCTCCAGCGGCGCGCCGCACGCGAGCTCGAGCTGACTCGCCATCCGTCCGGCACCCGCTAACGGGGACGGTGCAAACTCAGAGCGGCGTGCGGACGATGAGGACGTTGCGGTCGGCGTGGTTGACGACCTTCGCGGCGGTCGTGCCGAGCAGGCGATCGAGGCGGCCGTAGCCGTGCGAGCCGATCACGATCAGATCGGCGTCGACCTTCTTCGCCTCGCGCGTGATGCCGTCCCACGGCGTCGCGAGCTCGGTCGTGATGCGCTCGATCAGCGCGCGATCGACGGCGGCGGCGAGCTTGTCGAGCTGGGCGTGCGCCTCGGCGCGCAGGATGTCCTCGACGCGCGCCTGCGGCATCGCGAACACCTCGTTCGGCAGCTCCGGCAGCGTGATCGCGCGGAACAGCACGAGCTTCGCGCCGGTCGTCGCCGCGAGTCGCGCCGCGGTCGACAGCACGAGCTCGGCGCGCGGCGAGCTATCGAGCGCGACCAGGATCCGCTTCATTTCTTCCCCCTCGCGCGGACGGTCAGCACGGGCACCGGCGAGGTGCGAACGACCATCTCGGCGACGCTGCCGAGCAGCGCCCGCGCGACGCCGCGCCGGCCGTGGGTCGCCATGATGATCAGGTCGGCCTTGATCTCCTCGGCGACGTGCAGGATCTCGTCACGCGCGTCGCCGGTGCGCAGCAGCGCCTGGCCGAGCTTCGCCTTGCCCGCGCGCGCGGCGAGCAGCTTGTCGAGCGCGGCCTGGTTGTCCTGCACGATCTGGTCGATCACGTTGGACGTCAGCGCGACGCCGAGCTCGGGCACGCCGAGCGCGGGGATGCCGATCACGTTGAGCACGTGGACGGTCGCCTCGAGCTTGGCGGCGAGCTCGATCGCGTAATCGAGCGCCTGCTCGGCCTGGGCGCTGAAGTCGGTGGGTACGAGGATGGTTGTCGGCAGGCTCATGGCTGGTCCTCCACGGTTCGGCGCAGCAGATCATCGAGCGCGCGCAGCGCGTCGCTCGTCGTGAAGATGCCCGCGATGCCCTCGTCGCCGAGGATCAGCACCGAGCTGCACCCGCGCTCCTGCATGACGTGCACGGCCTCGTCGAGCGAGGTCATGCTGTCGACGGTGATCGGCGGCTCGCTCATCGCGTCGGCGACCGTCCCGTCGTGCAGCGGATGGATCGGGTGCAGGTCGCGGTCGCTGATGATCCCGACGAGCTTGTCCTCGTCCATCACGGGCAGGTGATGGATGTCCTCGCGGCGCATCAGTGCGCGCGCGGCCGAGAGCTTCTCGCGCACCCCGATCGCGAGCGGGTGCAGCGTCATGTAACGCGACACGGGTGGCATCAGCATGCCTCTGAAATCTGCAGGGTTTGTGCCGTCGCAGCGGCGCGAGGCGTGTCGCGGCGTGCCGCAAACTCTGCGGACCAGCCGCGTTGCAGCGCCGCCGCTGCGCGAACGCCGCGTCGCCACGGCGTTTTTCTCGACGGAACGCGTCTTGCTCCTCGTCGGAACATGCTGTCCACGCTTGCGACGATCGCCGCGCTGCCCTGGCTGCAGGGGTTCGAGCCGGCCGCCGTCACCGACCGGCCCACGCGCGGCGTCCTCGACGAGCTCGCCGAGTGGCAGCCTGCCGAGGATCGCTGTGTCGCGGCCGCCTACGGCGGGCTCGAGGTGATCGCCGACCTCACGCCTGCGCCGGGCGACGAGCGCGTGCTCGCGTCATTCTCGCAGGGGCTCGTCGTGCTCGACCGCGATCGCCACCTGATCTCCCGTGCGCCCGGCTTCACGTGCCAGGGCTCCGCCGACGAGCTCGAGGCGATGGCGATCGGCGACGCATGGATCGGCGAGCCGGTGATCGCGCTGGCGGCGACCGCGGGCGGCCACAACGAGAGCGTCACGTCGTTGACGCTGTATCGCGTCGGCGATGCGGGCGCGCTCGTGCCGGTGTTCACCGGCGAGGTCGAGCGCCACGTCGGTCGCGCGACCCGCACCGGCATCGTCATGGTGTTCCCCGGCGGGCTCGTCTACCGCGCGCCGAACGGCACGACCTCGGTGTGGCGCTACGACGAGGCCGCGGGTCGCTACGTCGATCGCACCGTGTTCGGCCCGGTGGTCTGAGCCGTCTAGCTGACCAGCGCGATCACCGCCGCGCCGACCACCACCGCGAGCGCCGCGCGCAGCTTGCCCGCACGCGCGATCTCGGGCACCAGCTCGGCGACCGCGATGTAGAGGAACGTGCCGGCGGCGATCGCGAGCATGATGCCGTTGTAGTCGCCCACCCCGGCGCCGAGCAGCGTCGCGGCCGCGCCGATGCCCGCGGTGAGCTGGATCAGCGCGAGGGCGACGAGCGCGCGGCGCTTGGTCATCCCGCGCGCGCGTAGGATCGCGTAGTCGGCGAGCTCCTCGGGCGTCTCGTGGACGATCACGGCGACCGCGGTGATCGCGCCGAGTCGCGGCGAGGCGAGGAACGCCGCGGCGATCGCGATGCCGTCGCCGAAGTTGTGCAGCGCGTCGGAGCCGAGCAGCGCGAACGCGGTCATGTCGGCGTGCTCGTGGTGATGCTCGACGAGCCGCTCGGCGAGCGCGAGCACCGCGATCGAGCCGGCGAGCCAGCCGACCGCGCCGAGGCCGCGCGTCTCGTATGCCTCGGGCATCAGATCGAAGGCAGCCGCGGCGACCAGCGCGCCCGCCGCGAAGCCGAGCGCGAGCGGGCGCTGGCGCTGCAGCCAGCGCTCGGGCAGCACACCGCCGACGAGCGCCACCGCTCCGTCGAGCACGATCGCGATCGTGACCCAGAGCGCCGTCATGCGCGCCCGCGCTCACCCCGCCTGCAGCGTGACCGGCCGGATCGTCGCGACGACCTCGGGCTCGACACGCAGTGCGTTGGACACGAGGCAGTGGCGCTGCGCATCGGCGAGCGTGGCGTGCGCACGCTCGATGTCGCCGACCTCCATGTCGACCTCGAGGACGAACTTCGTGAACGCGAGGCCGCGCGCGGTCTTCTCGACCGTGCCGTGCGCGCGCGCCTCCCACGCGAGCAGGTCGATGCCGTCGCGCACCGCGAACGCCTCGAACGTGGTGAGCAGACACAGCGCCAGCGACGACAGCAGCAAGTGCTCGGGCGACCACGACGTCGCGTCGCCGTCGAACTCCGGCGGTGGGCCGCCGGCGATCGGTGCCCGTGGCGGGGCCTCGACCCGCGCCCGCGACGCGAACGTACGCACGATGCTGGTCTTGTAATGGTGCGGGAACGGAGCAGGCATGCTCGTCGCAAAAAGCATGTTTCGTTCCACCCGCGCGGCCCTGGACGGTTCGCGCACGCCGTGCGCTGGTGTCGCGCGCACTGCAACGTACGCGCGTTTTCTCGGAGTTTCGCGCAGCCGGGACGGGGCACGTGGGTTGCTTCGATCGACCGCGTGACGAACGTCAGCGCCGCCCGCGAGCTCCCCCACGAGATGACCGCGCTCGAGGCGATCTACCAGCGCCGCGCGGTGCGCGCGTACACCGGCGAGCTCGTCGACGACGCGACGGTCCACGCGCTGCTGCGCGCCGCGGTCCACGCACCGACGGCGAGGCACCTCGAGCCGTGGGCGTTCGTCGTCGTCCAGGACCGCGAGCTGCTGGGCCGGATCCACGAGCGCGCTCGGCAAGCGATCGGCGGACGGTTCGACGTTCCCGACATCTTCTACGGTGCCGGGACGCTCGTCGTGATCTGCGCGCGGCCGTTCGGGAGCTTCGTGACCGCCGACTGCTGGCTCGCGGCCGAGAACCTGATGCTCGCGGCGACGGCGCTCGGCCTCGCCACGTGTCCGATCGGGTTCGCGTTGCACGCGCTCGGCGAGCCCGATCTGAAGGGCGAGCTCGGAATCCCGCCGGAAGTCACGGCGATCGCGCCGATCGCGCTCGGAGTTCCGCGCGGCCACGCGCCTTACGTGCCTCGCCACGATCCCGAGATCCTGTGCTGGCGGCGCTGATCGCGTGGCACGCGGCTTGAACCGAGTGACACCATGGCGACGCCGCAGCGACACCACTCGTGGTGGACCTGGAACCTGGGGCGCATCGCGGGGATCGACATTCGCGCGCACGTCACGCTCGTCCTTCTCCTCGTGTGGATCGCGATCAGCTACGCCGTGCAGGGCGCCGGGCTGGCGGCCAGCGCGGTCGGCATCGCGCTGGTGATCGCGGTGTTCGCGGTGATCGTCGTGCACGAGCTCGGCCACGCGCTCGTCGCGCGCCGCTTTGGCATCGGCACGCGCGACATCATGCTGCTTCCGATCGGCGGCATCTCGAGCCTCGAGCGGATGCCCGAGCGACCGAGCCAGGAGCTCGCCGTCGCGCTGGTGGGCCCGCTGATCAACCTCGTGCTCGCCGCGCTGATCTGGGCGGGCATCGCGATCACGCACGGCACGGCCGACCTGCGCGAGGCGACGACGATCGGCGGCGCGATCGCGACGCAGCTGATGTGGATCAACATCGCGCTCGCGGTGTTCAACCTGCTCCCGGCGTTTCCGATGGATGGCGGGCGTGCGCTGCGCGCGCTGCTCGCGATGAAGCTCGGCCACGAGCGCGCGACCGACATCGCCGCGGTGCTCGGCAAGTGCTTCGCGGTCGCGATCGGCATCTACGGGCTGTTCGCCAACCCGCTGGCGCTGCTGATCGCGATCGTCGTGTGGATGGGCGCGACGCAGGAGCGCGCGCTCGTTCACCTCAAGTCCGCGCTGCACGGCGTGCCGGTGAGCGCCGCGATGCTGACCCGCGTGGCGGCGGTGTCGCCCGAGCAGCGCCTCGAGGACGCCGCGACGCTGATGCTGTCGCGCGGTCAGAGCGAGATCCCGGTCGTCGATGGCGGCGTCGCGGTCGGCGTGCTCACGCGCGCGGACGTCGCGTCCGCGCTCAAGCATGCCGGTCCGGAGGCGACGGTCGCGAGCGCGCAGCCGCACGACGTCGTGACCGTCGCGCCGGGCGAGCCCCTCGACGCCGTCCTCGATCGCCTGCGCCAGTCCCCCGACGCGGTCGCGGTCGTCGTCGATCACGGCGCGCCGGTCGGCCTGATCACCGCCGAGGCGCTCGCCGCCTACGTCGCCATGCACGACCGCGCCGCCTAGCTCCCTTTCCAGCTAGTCGCGGGGGGCGGGGCCCCAGTCGACGCCGGTCGCGCTGCCGCTCCACACCTTGGTCGCCTTGCCGGTGCCGTCGGAGTTCGCGATGAACACGCCCTGGCCCGCGCGCGCGAACGCGATCGCGCGGCCGTTCGGCGAGAACGCGGGCTCCTCGTTCTGGCCCTCGCTCTGGGTGATGCGGGTCATCAGCTTGGTGTCGAGATCGAGCGTGACGATGTCGTACGTGCCGCCGTCGCGCGTCGTGTACGCGATGACGTGCTTGCCCTTCGCGGGCGACCACGTCGGCGTCGTGTTGTAGTTGCCGTTGAACGAGACCTGGCGCGGCGTGCCGCCGCTCGCCGACACGACGAAGATCTGCGGCCCGCCGTTGCGATCGCTGACGAACGCCAGCTCGCTGCCGTCGGGCGACCACGCCGGCGACGTGTCGATCGCCTTGTCGTTCGTGATGCGCTTGAGGATCGAGCCGTCGCTCGCGCTGATGATGTAGATCTCCGGGTTGCCGTCCTTCGACAGCGTCAGCGCGATCTTGCTGCCGTCGGGCGACCACGACGCGCCGGTGTTCATCCCGCGATGGCTCGACAGCCGCTTCGGCCGGCCGCCGCCCGCGGCCCCGACGTAGAGATCGGGGTTCGAGCGCATGAACGACGTGTAGGCGATCTGCGATCCGTTCGGCGACCACGCCGGCAGGATGTTCGTCGAGCTGTTGTGCGACACCGAGTACGCGTTCGCGCCGTCGAAGTCCATCGCGTAGATCGCGCTCGTGCCGCGGCCCTTCGCCGTGAACGCGATCTGCGATCCGAAGAAGCCGGGCTCGCCGGTGTAGTACTTGACGACCTCGTTGCACCAGCGGTGCACGATCCGCCGCGTGGGCTCGCCCGCCTTGCGGTACGTCTTCGTGAGCACGGCGTTCGCGCCCTTGCTCACCTCGTACAGCCGGAACTCGATCGAGTCGCCGCTGACCTTGTACTTCATGACGCCGTAGGCGCCGACGTCCTTCCACTTCTGCGGCTCGATGCCGAGCCCCTCGCTCCTCAGGTCCGCGAGGAACGACTGCGGATCGAGCACCTTGAACACGCCGGCGACGCCCATGTCGAACGACTCGACCTGCGCGACCTCGCGCGAGGTCTGGTCGCCTTCGGGAGCGGGCGGCGTCGCGATCGGGTAGAGCCCGCGCTTGGCGCCGGCGACATCGATGATCACGCCGCCCTGCGGCTGATCGGCACGCGCCCCAGAGGGCGCGGACGCGAACAGCGCGGCGGCGACGAGCGTCAGCCGCCCGAGTTTGGATTGAAGCGGAAGCATATCCATTGATTGGTCGCGGCCAACAGCTCGTTCGGGACCGGGATCGGGTTCTCGTTGCGCAGCTTCTTCAAGGCATCGAGCCCGCGCTGGACGGAATCGTCGAGCACGTCGTTACCGCTCTTCTCCTTGAACTTGGTGTCCTGGATCTTGCCATCGGGGGTGATGTGAAAGCACCCCGCGGGCAAGACTTTCGCGTCGGCGGTCGAGATCGACGGAATCTCCCAGCCCTGGCGGAAATCGGCAACGAGCTTTCGCCAGAACGGATGACCCGTCGTCACCGACGCCCAGCCGTACGCCTCGCCGTTGAAGTCGCCGGGCTGCGTGGTCGGCTTGCCGCTCTGCGTGTCGTCATCGTCCGTCGGGTGATGGAACTTCTGCAGCGGGTCGGTGTCGTCCTTCTTCGCCGGCTTCTTCGGCTCGTCCTTCTTCTCCACCGGCTTCTTCTGCTCGTCGTGGGACACGCCCTCCGGCTTCTCGACCGGCTGCTTCTCCTTGAGCTTCTTCTGCGGCTGCTTCTGCGGCGTCTTCTTGTAGGCGACCGACGCCTCGATCGCCTCCATCTCGCCGAACTCGGGCTTGTGCGCCTGCGCTTGCTCGGTGAGGAACAGGACGGGCGCGAACAGCGCGACCGTGATCGCGACCGTGCCGCATGCCGAGAGCGCCTTGATCTCGCCGTCCTTCATACCTGCGTGGCCTACTTAGGATTAGACGGAGGAGCGGGCGCGATGTTC
>JBLMXA010000680.1:0-4167 GCA_050257515.1 Acidobacteriota bacterium
TATCGCCGCACGCCGGAGACCGAGCAGACGCTCGGCTCGATCACGCGCCAGCAGGCGTGCGCGTTCGCCGACGCGCACTACACGCCGGGAAACGCCGTGATGGTGATCTCCGGGAACCTCGAGCCGCAGGCGGTGCAGGACGCGATCCTGAAGGCGCTCGGTCACGTGTCGAAGCGCGACGCGGTGGCGGCGGTGGCGGTGCCGGAGCTGCCGGCCGCGGGCCGCAAGCTCGACGCGCCGGCGCCGATCGATGACGACGCGCTCGTCGTCGCGTGGCCGCTGCCGAGCGAACCGAAGCTGCGCGCCCGCGTCCGCGCGATCGCGACGATCATGGCCGCCGAGGTCGACGGCCACATCCGCGGCAAGGTCTCGATCGTCGACCGCGGCGACGAGCGCGCCGCGACGATCGAGCTGCGCGTGCTGCCGAGCCTCGACGAGACGTTCGAGCACATGCGCAGCGGCGTCGAGCGCGGCATCGCCGACACGCCGCTCGTGTTCAAGCCGACGGGCTCGCGGCGGTTCGACGGCTTCCTGTGGAACTTCGTGACGCAGACGGCGATCGCGCAGCTGTTCGGCACGTTCGAGGACGGCGGCGGCCGCGATGCACACCTCGCGAGCTACGTGCTCGCGGGGGTCGATCCCGGCGAGGCGCTCGCCGGCGAGCTCGAGGCGCTGCGCGACCTGACGCGCGAGCAGGCGGCCGCGATCGCGCGCGAGCAGCTCGGCCTGGCGCGCGCGACCGTCGTCCACCTGCGGCAGGCCGGCGGTCCGAAGCAAGGGGTCCAGCTCGCGCTCGCTCCGTCGATCCACGATCAGGGCCAGCGTCGCGATCCGCCGGATCCCGCGCTCGCGCGCGCGCCGCTCGCCGACGAGATCTCGACGAACGTGTTCGCCGGCACGCGCACGCGCACGCTCGCCAATGGCATGCAGATCGTGCTGCTGCCGCTGACGAGCGTGCCGACCGTCGACGTGCGGCTCGTGTTCGATTCCGGCAGCGGCGACGAGCTCGCCGGCAAGCGCGGCGCGGCCACCGTCGCGGCGTACTCGCTGCAACCGAGCTTCCACGACGTCACCGACCTGATCCTGCTCGCCGCCTCGGGCAGCTCGTTCGATCGCGAGGTCGACCTCGATCGCACGACGTTCAGCGTGCATGGCCTCGACATGCACCTCGATCTGCTCCTGACCGGGCTCGCGCGCATCGTCCGCAACGGCACGTACTACACCGATGCTCGTCCGGTCGCCGCGTTTCGCAAGCTGGCCAAGCGCATCGCCGACGACAACGGCTCGCTCACCGACGCGTGGCGCGTCGCGGTGTACGGCGCGCAGCATCCATACGTCGATGCCGGCCTGCTCCGGCACGTCAGCGACACGCTCTCCCTCGACGACGGCATCGCGTTCCACGACGCGCACTACGCGCCCGACAACGCGACCCTCGTGATCGCCGGCCGCTTCGACGCCGATCTCGCCGACCGCTGGATCGACTACCTGTTCGCCGACTGGCAGGGGACCGCGCAGCTGCGCGAGTCGCCGCGCGTCCATCCGCAACCGGCCTCGCTCGCGCGCGCGGCCGACGTCTCGACGGTGAACCTCACGATCGCGATCCCGGCGGTCTCGGGGAACACGGCGACACGCCACGTCGCCGCGGCGATGCTCGATCAGATCGCGATGGACGTGCGCCACCAGCTCGGTGCGAGCTACGTGATCGGCGCCAAGCTCGACGAGTCGCGGCTCGCGACCGCGTACGTGATCAGCGGGGCGGTCGAGGCTCCGCGCGCGAAGGAGGCGCTCGAGCTGATCCGCTCGCGCATCGCGCAGCTCGAAGCCGGCGGCGACGCGACCGCGCAGGCGTTCGTCACCGCGCGGCATCGCGTGTACGGGCACCTGCTATCGCTCACGGGGACCGCGAAGGAGCTCGCGGAGCGAGTCGAGCGCGACGTCTCGCTCGGGCGCCGGCCACTGACCGACGTCGCCACGGCGGGCCAGGTCCGCCGCACGACGATCGACGACATGGCGGCGACGCTCGCGGATCTCGATCTCGCGCACGCCGCGATCGAGATGCGCGGTCCGCGTGCCGAGGTCGAGGCCGCGTTCGATGCGCTCGGCCGCAAGCCGACGTTCTTCGCACCCGACCGCGCGCCGCCGCGCACCGCGGCTGCGGAAGATTCGGAGGAGGAGACGAACCTCGCCCACGTCGAACGCACCGCCGTCCATCCGCCGGCGCCGCCGCCGTCGTCGCTGACGATCATGCTGCAGCCCGGCTACGCGTTCGCGTCGCCGGAGATCGCCGATGCCACCGGGCTGGCGTTCTCGGCCGACATCGGCTTCAACCTGAACGAGCACCAGGCGGTCGGCGTCCACGCCGGGTTCGCGTACGTCGGCGGCCTCTTCCACCCGCCGACCGCGTCGGCCGACTCGCGCGTGCCGTTCGACGTGGTGCCGATCGACCTCGCCGCGTTCGCACGCGGCATGGCCTACGATCGCCTGTGGGGCGCGGTCTACGCCGGGATCCACGCCGACTTCACGCAGCAGCTCGCGGACTCGGCGTCGGATGTCGGGCTGTGCTTCGGCGCGGCGGCCGGGCTCGAGCTGCTGCACGTCGGCCGCGACCACGTCGGCGTGTTCATCAGCACCGAGACCGAGCTCGGCGGGGACGCGGGCTACGGCGGGGAGACGATCGGCGTGACGTACCGGCGCTGATCCTGCACGTGCGACGCCGCGCTCGCGCACGGCTTGCGCGAATCGGCGCCGCAGGCGTTGCACGCATCCGGCACGAACGCTGCAGCATCGAAGCGATCTGTGAAACTCGGCCGCAAGCTCGACGCGGCGTTCGCGACGGCGCTCGTGATCGTCGTGCTCGTCACCGCGCTGTCGTGGATCGGCGCGACCACGCACGTCCGCACGGTCGACTACCTCGAGCACACCCACGAGATCACCGAGGGCCTCGACGCGGTGCTCGAGGACATGATCGACGTCGAGACCGGCGCCCGCGGCTTCGCGCTGACCGGCCGCGACGAGTTCCTCGAGCCGTACACGACCGGGTCGCAAGCGCTCGGCGGTCACATCGAGGACCTGCGCACCGACGTCGGCCGGCAGCTCGAGCTCGTCGTGCAGGAGACCTGGCTCGAGGAGGTCGTCCGCGAGCGGCTCGAGTGGTCGACGGAGATGATCGCGACGCGCCGCACCCGCGGGCTGCCGGGGGTCGTCGCGATGACCGAGACCGAGCGCGGCAAGCGGCTGATGGACACCGCGCGCGAGATCATCGCGATCATGCGTGCGGGTCAGCAGATGCGGCTGCGCGACGCGAACGAGGAGGCGACGACGCACGCGCGCATCGCGCTCGCGCTGATCGCGGTGTCGGCGTTCGGCATGGTGTTCCTCGTCGCGGTCGGCATGGTGATGGTGCGGCGGTCGATCGTCCAGCCGCTCGCGCAGCTCGCGAACGCCGCGCGGCGCACCGGCCGCGGTGACTGGCGTGCGCTCGATCTGAGGCGCAGCGACGAGATCGGCGAGCTCGAGCGTGCGCTGGCACAGATGACCGAGCTGCGGCGCGATGCCGAGCAGCGGCTGCGCGAGCTCGTCTCCGACGCGCCCGAGCCGTTCTTCCTCGCCGACCTCCACGGCCGCTACACCGACGTCAACTCGGCGGCATGCGCGCTGCTCGGCTACACGCGCGACGAGCTGCTCGCGATGGCGATCACCGACCTGATCCCGGCCGAGGACGTCGCGCGGCTCGAGGCCGAACGGTCCCGGCTCCTCGAGCCCGGTGCGGTGCTCGTCTCGGAGTGGCCGCTGCGCGCGAAGTCCGGCGAGCTGATCCCGGTCGAGGTCAGCGCGAAGATCCTCGACGGCGAGCGCTGGCAGGCGTTCGTGCGCGACCTGCGCGATCGCAAGCGGCTCGAGGAGGAGAAGCTGCGCGTCATCCGCTCGCGCGAGCAGATGATCGCGGTCGTCTCGCATGACCTCAAGAACCCGCTCAACGCGATCGAGCTGCGCGAGCGCGTCCTGGAGCGACGAACGGCGGACCCCGCGATCAAGGAGCACTCGCTCACGGTCCGCCGCACCGTCGCGACGATGCAGCGCATGATCCGGGGGTTGCTGGACGCCGCGAGCATCCAGGCGGGCAAGCTGAAGATCGTGAAGGACGAGCACGATCTTGCCGACCTGATC
>JBLMXA010000681.1:0-15253 GCA_050257515.1 Acidobacteriota bacterium
ACCGCGCCGTTCGAGGCGGCCGGCCCGTCGATCGGCACCGCGTCGTCACTCGCCGGCGCCGCGCCGCTCGCCGACGCCTCATCGGTGGCCGCCGAATCGCCGGCAGAGGCCGAATCGCCGGCGGACAGCGAACCGGCGGGGGATGCGGCGCCCGTGGCGGCGGTCGGCGCGGTGGTCGGGGCGGAGGCGCGCTCGAGCCGGTGGCGACGCGCTCGGGGTGGAGATCGACGATGCGCACGCGGCCGCCGGGCTTGATCGCGCGCGCGAGCGAGACCAGCAGCGCGTCGACGCTCGGCAGGTGCTCGAGCACGAGCGAGACCAGCGCGAAGTCGAACTGCCTGGGCAGCGACCACGGCGCGAGCAGGTCGACGAGCCCGAAGCTGATCCGCGGATCGCGGTAGCGCTGCGTCGCGACCGCGAGCATGCCCTGCGAGCCGTCGAGCCCGGTGTAGCTGCGGGCGCCCTCGGCGAGCACGCGCTGGGCGGCGCGCCCGGTGCCGCAGCCGACGTCGAGCACGTCGACGCCGGAGCAGCCGAGCGGCGCGCGCTCGAGCACCCATGCGGTCGCCGCGATCAGCGCGTTCGGCTCGACGTCATACGATGGCGCCCACCGATCGTAGCCGCCGAGCGTGTCAGCGGCTGCGAGCTGGATGCGAGGCACGTCGTCGGCCATGACACCGCATACCACGCAGGATCGTGAACTGACTTCGATTCGCGAACAATCGCGTTACCCGAGATCACGGCAGCGCGACGCAGAACGTGATCTGGGTCTGCGGGAACCCGGCGCCGAGCTCGTCGATCGACGTCAGCGACGACGCGACGGTACCGGTCGGGCACGCGCAGCCGGCGAGCGCGCTCGAGTGCGTCCGGCACGAGCCGTCGTGATCGAGCTGGTACACGCCGTACAGCGAGACCGGCTGCGCGACCGGCATCAGGCACACGCGCACCACGCCGCCGAGGTAGTCCGTCATCCCGACCGTGCCCGGGCAGCTCGTGCTCGCGGTCGCCGTGCCGGGCACGAACACGCGCAGCGTGACGATCTCGGCGCCGGCCGGGCACGTGCAGTCCGCGGTGATCGGGTTCGTCATCAGGCAGCCCGGCGGGCTGGTCGCCGGCTCGCACTCGGGGATGTCGGCGATCACGTACGCCCCGCCCCACTCGCTGTTGGGTGGCATGCTCGAGATCCCGCACAGCGACAGCTGCGCGGTCTGGTGCTGCGGCACCGCGGGATCTCCGCAGCCCTCGTCGACCACCGACTGCGACGACGGGAACGCCGCGGGGCACGCGCACGCGCCGGTCTGCGGGTTCGCGAGGCACGCGGGCGCGCCGCAGGTCGTCGTCGCCACCTTCTCGTAGGCGCCGGCGAACGCGAGGCAGCGTGCGCCGGTCGTGCCGGCCACGCACGAGCTGCCGTCGGTGCACGACGCGCCCGCGCAGCACGCCTCGCCGAGCTTGCCGCAGATCGGCGCGTCGATCGGGGGCGGCGCGTCGGTCGCATCGGGCAGCGGGTGCGCGTTGAAGCCGAGCACGCCGTCGCACGCTCCCAGCAGGATCAGCCACGCGCACCGCATCCGCCCATGCTACGTGCGCGCGCCGCGCCCCGGCGTGCCGCCACCGCAACGCTGTTTCTCGCGTGTCCGGCGCTACGGGGAGTACCCGCCGCCGTGCGCCGCCATGATCAGAAAGCCGGTCGCGAGCAGCACGACCGCGGTGAGCGGCCACAGGCCGACCGCGACCGCGAGCGCGGTGCGCAGCTGCTGCAGGACCGGACCCGGCTCGCGCGGCACGCGCGGCGCCGGCGGTGGCGCGTACAGCTGGCCACCCTTGCGGACCACACGAGCCTGCGGAATCGAGTCGAACGTCACCATCGGCATCTCCCAGTATGGGATGCAGATCCGACGCACGACGAGGCAAGAATGTTCACGCGCGCTAGGTGGCCGTCCGGCCTGTGCTTCCCGCCTGCCGGCCGGTGTAGGTTCGGTCACGATGTCGCGCTCTCTCGCCGACCTGTCGCGCGGGTTCCGCCGCGCCTACCTCGATCACGAGCAGCTGACCGCGCAGCTGCGGGCGTGGGCCGAGGCGTTCCCGTCGCTCGTCCGCATCACGTCGCTCGCGAAGACCCCCGAGGGCCGCGACGTGTGGCTCGCGACGATCGGCCCCGATCCCGATCGCCTCCGGCCGGCGGCGTGGGTCGACGGCAACGTGCACGCGGCCGAGCTCGCGGGCTCGAGCGTCGCGCTGTCGATCGCCGAGGACGCACTACGCCTGCATCGAGAGCCGGAGTCGCTCGATCTGCCCGCGCCGATGCTCGACCGGCTGCGCGGCATCCTGTGGTACGTCGTCCCGCGGATCACGCCCGACGGCGCGGAGTGCGTGCTGCGCACCGGCCGGTCGCTGCGCTCGGTGCCGCGCGACGAGCGCGTCGAGCGCGGGCAGCCGCGGTGGATCCCCGGAGACGTCGACGGCGACGGCCTCGCGCTCGCGATGCGCGTGCAGGATCCCGGCGGCGAGCTCGTCGAGGCGCCCGAGCTGCGCGGCCTGCTCGTCGAGCGCACGCTCGACGACGCCGGGCCGTTCTACAAGGTCTATCCCGAGGGCAAGATCGAGCACTTCGACGGCAAGCACATCCCGTCGCCGTTCTTCCTCGCCGACAACCCGATCGATCTCAACCGCAACTTCCCGTGGGACTGGGCGCCGTCGCACGAGCAGATCGGCGCCGGCCCGTTCGCGACGAGCGAGCCCGAGGCGCGCGGCATCGTCGAGTTCGCGACGAAGCACCCCGAGATCTTCGCGTGGTGCAGCTATCACACGTTCGGCGGCGTGCTGATCCGGCCGCCCGGCGACACGCCCGACTCGAAGATGGACCAGGAGGACCTCGCGATCTACCGCCAGGTCGAGGCGTGGATGACCGAGCACACCGGCTACCCGACCGTGTCGGGCCACGACGAGTTCCTCTACGAGCCCGACAAGCCGCTCAAGGGCGATCTCAGCGACTACGCGTACCGCCAGCGCGGCGCGCTGGCCTACGTGATCGAGCTGTGGGACCTGTTCGCGCGCCTCGGCATGGCGCGGCCGCCGAAGTTCGTCGACTACTACGCGCGCGTGTCGCGCGCCGAGCTCGTCAAGCTCGCGTGGTGGGATCGCGACGAGAACGACGGCCGCGTGTTCCCGCCGTGGCGGCCGTTCGCTCACCCGCAGCTCGGCAAGGTCGAGATCGGCGGGCTCGATCCACGCATCGGCATCTGGAACCCGCCACCGCACGAGCTCGACAAGCTGTGCGCGAGCCAGGCGCAGGTCTACCTGCGCGTCGCCGCGCTCGCCCCGCGCGTGCGCGTGGCGCGGATCGAGCGCGAGCCGCTCGCGGGCGGCATCACGCGCGTCGAGCTCGAGGTCGTGAACGACGGCTATCTCGCCACGTACGGCCTGCCGTCGGCGAAGAAGCTCGAGTTCAACGAGCCGCTCTACGCGACCTGTCGCGCGACGCACGGCGCCGAGCTCGTCGACGCCGGCATGGCGCACCAGGCGCTCGGTCATCTCGACGGCTGGGGCCACGGCCTGCACACCGGCGCGAACCTGCCGTCGTATCCGGGCACGCGCGGCACGACCAACGCCGCGTGGGCGACGTACCTCGTGCGCGGTACGGGCACGCTCGACGTGCGGATCGGCGCGGCGCGCGTCGGGTTCGTCGACGTGAAGGTCGAGGTGTAGGCTTAGCCGTGGCGCGCTACGCGATCGGCGACATCCAGGGCTGCATGGCGAGCCTCGAGCGCCTGCTGCAGCTCGTCGCCTACGACGCCGCGCGCGACGAGCTGTGGCTCGTCGGCGATCTCGTCAACCGCGGGCCGCGCTCGCTCGACGTGCTGCGGTGGGCGATGCGCCAGGGCGATCGCGCGACGTGCGTGCTCGGCAACCACGACCTCCACCTGCTCGCGCGCGCCGCCGGCGCCGCGGGCGAGAAGAAGCGCGACACGCTCGACGACGTGCTGAACGCGCCCGACCGCGACCGGTTGATCGACTGGCTGCGCGCGCGACCGCTGCTCGTCCACGACGATCGGTTCGCGCTCGTCCACGCCGGCCTGCACCCGCGCTGGACGATCGGCGAGGCGCGCGCGCTCGCCGGCGAGCTCGAGGCGCAGCTGCGCGCGCCGACCTGGCGCGCGTTCCTCGCGCAGCAGAGGGACCCGCAGCCGCCGCCGCGATGGTCGCCCAAGCTCGGCGGCGCGGATCGCTGGCGCGCGGCGCTCGGCTACCTCGTCACCGCGCGCGCTCTCAAGCCCGACGGCCGCCTCGAGCCCGAGTTCAACGGCCCGCCCGCGCAGGCGCCCGCCGGCTGCGTGCCGTGGTTCCGTTTCCCCGAGCCGGCGTGGGCGACGCACACGATCGTGTTCGGCCACTGGGCGGCGCTCGGCCTCGATCTCGGCCCGCGCCACGTCGCGCTCGACACCGGCTGCGTGTGGGGCAAGTCGCTGACCGCGATCCGTCTCGAGGACCGGATGGTGTTCCAGATCAAGGCCGTCGAGAAGTCGTCCTAGATCGTAAGCGTAAGCGTAAGCGTAAGCGTAAGCGTAAGCGTTCCGGGATCCGCTCACGCTTACGCTTACGCTTACGGTTTCTTGGGTTTGACCAGCTCGATCGGCTCGACATCCATGTCCGCCGCCGAGAACTCGATGTCGATCGACTGCCGCGGCTTGGTGACCGCGGGCATCGGCGTCTGGGTCTCGGTCGACGCGTGCTGGTCGACCGCGGGCGCGACCGCCTGGCGCGCGCGCAGCTCGCGGACCGCGGCGCCGAGTGCGTTCGCAGGGTCGACGCCGACCGCGAGCTTCATCACCTGCGACAGCGCGTGCGCGAACTCGTTCGCCGAGCCGTAGCGGTGGTTCGGATCGGGCGCGAGCGCGATGTCGAGCACGGCCGCGAGCGCCTGCGGCACGTCGGGGCGGCGCTCGAGCACCGGCGGCACCTTGCACGCGCGGATCTTCTTGAAGATCTCGACGTCGTTCTTGCCGTCGAACAGCCGCTCGGCGGTCAGCGTCTCCCAGATGATGTTGCCGACGCCGAACAGGTCCGACTGCGCGGTGTTCGGCTTGCCGAACGACACCTCGGGCGCGAGGTAGCTGAGCTTGCCCTTGACGGTGCCCGGCGCCGTCATGCTCGCGACGCGATCGCGCGCGCGCGCGAGGCCGAAGTCCGACAGCTTCACGACGCCGTTGATGCCGAGCAGGATGTTGTGCGGCGACACGTCGCGATGGATCACGGGCGCCGGCGTGCCGTCGGCGGCGAGCCGGCCGTGCGCGGCCGACAGCCCGCGCAGCGTGCCGATGCCCATCGCGATCGCGAGCGGCCACGCGACGTGCTCGCCGGCGTCGCGGTGCAGGCGGATGAAGTGGCCGAGGTCGATGCCCTCGACCCACTCCATGACGAGGTAGTACGAGCCGTCCTGCGCGAGGAAGTCGTGGACCTGGACGATGTTCGGGTGGGCGAGCTCGCTGCCGACGCGCGCCTCCTCGATGAACATGTCGACGTAGTTCTTGATCGCCCGGAACTCGGGCTTGATGTGCTTGATCGCGACCGTGCGCTGGAAGCCCGCGGCGCCCTTCTGCACCGCCTTGTAGACCGTCGCCATCCCGCCCTCACCCGCGACCGCGACGAGCTGGTACTTGCCGTCGATGAGCGTCCCGGAGGGCTCCACGGGGGCAGTATCGCTCAATTCTTGTCCGCGGACAGCTCGCCCTTGGCCGCTTCGAGCTCCGCCATCGCGGCCTCCCAGCGCGCGGTCAGCTCCTCGAGCTTGTCCTGCGCGGTCTGGAAGTCACTCAGCAGCTTGTTGCGGCGCGGCGCGTCGTCGTAGACGGTCGGATCCGACAGCTCGGCGGACCTCACCTTCTGCTCGGCCTCGAGCACCCCGATCCGCTCCTCGAGCTGCGCGACCTGCTTCTCGAGCGGGCCGAGCTTGGCGCTGCGGCGCTGCCGCTGTTCCGCTTCTCTCCGCTTCCGGGCCTTGTCGTCCTCTTTGCTGCGCGCAGGCGCAGGCGTAGGCGTAGGCGTAAGCGATCTGCCGCTTACGCTTGCGCTTGCGCTTACGTTCTGAGCTCGGCGCTGTGCCTGCGAGTACATGTACTCGTCGAGCGTGCCCGGGTACGTCTCGACCTTGCCGTCCTCGACGTTCCAGATCCGCGTCGCGAGCGTGCGGATCAGCGACCGGTTGTGGCTGACGAACACGAGCGTGCCGTCGTAGGTCGTCAGCGACTGCGCGAGGCTCTCGCTCGACGCGAGATCGAGGTGGTTGGTCGGCTCGTCCATGAGCAACAGATTGCCCGGCGCCGCGCACAGCCGCGCGAGCGCGACGCGCGCGCGCTCGCCGCCCGACAGCACCTTGATCGGCTTGTCGATGTCGTCGCCGGAGAACATGAAGGCGCCGCAGATCGAGCGGACGCGGTTCGGCGACTGATCGGGCGCCGCGCGCTGCACGATCTCGTAGACGGTCGCGGCCATGTCGAGCGTCTCGGCGTGGTGCTGCGCGTAGTAGCCGACCTTGACGCCGCTCCCGAGCTTGATCGTGCCGGCATCGTGCGGCAGCTCGCCCGCGATCATGCGGAGCAGCGTCGTCTTGCCGGCGCCGTTGACGCCGATGATGCCGATCTTCTCGCCGCGGCGCACCGACAGATCGACGCCGGGGAACACGACATGGCTGCCGTACGCCTTCTTCAGGCCGTCGATGCGGATCACCTCGGACACCGGCTTGTCGGTCGACGGGAACGAGAACCGCATCGCGCCGCGCTTGCCGAGCGTCTCGACATCCTCCATCTTCTCGAGCGCCTTGATGCGCGACTGCACCGCGCGCGCCTTGTTCGCCTGCGCGCGGAACCGATCGACGAACCGCTGCAGCCGCTCGCGCTCGCGCGCGAGGTTCTTCGCGCGGCCGGCGAGGATCGTCTCCTCTTCTTCGCGTTGCGCGACGTACTTCTCGTAGTTGCCGGTGTACGTGCGCACGCCCTCGAGCTCGAGCGACACCACGCGATCGATCTGCTCGTTCAAGAACTCGCGGTCGTGGCTGATCAGCACGAAGCAGCGGTTCCACCGCTTCAGGAACTCCGAGAACCACGCGACCGACGGCAGGTCGAGGTGGTTCGTCGGCTCGTCGAGCAGCAGCACGTCGGGGCGCTGGAACAGCAGGCCCGCCAGCACGCCGCGCATCTTCCAGCCGCCGGAGAACTCGCCGAGGTCGCGCTTCTCGTCGCCGGGCTGAAAGCCGAGGCCGGCGAGGATCGCGAGCGCCTCGTGCTCGCCGAAGAACCGATCGAAGTGATCGATCCGCTCGTGGAGCTCGGCGACGTCGGCGGCGAGATCGAGCAGCTGCGGCTCGTCGGCGCCGTCCCGCGACGCCTGCTCGATCGCGACCTCCGCCGCGGCGAGCCGGCCGTCGAGCTCCTTGCGACCGGGGACGCTCGACAGGATCATGTCGATCAGCGAGCGGCCGCCGGCGATCGCGAGGTCCTGCGGCAGCCAGGCGATGCGGACGCCGTTCGCGCGCGTCACCTTGCCGTCGTCGATCTCCTGCTCGCCCGCGATCACCTTCAGCAGCGTCGTCTTGCCCGAGCCGTTCGGCCCGATCAGGCCGACGCGATCGCCGTGGCCCAGGCGCAGGCTGACGCTGTCGAAGATCAAGCGATCTCCGAAGAACAGCGTGACGTCGTCGAGCACGACCAGGCTCATGCGGCGCGGTATGTACCATACAGGCCCCCGCGGGCCGCGACGCTCCGGGCGCGGCCCGCCCCTGCTATCGTCTCCATCCGTGACCTATCGCGACGATCGCGAGGCAGACCAGGCGAGGATCTCCGCGCTCGAGGCCGAGCTGGCGCTGGCGCGCGAGAAGATCGCGTCGCTCGAGCACCGCGGCGAGCGCGCGCTCGTCGTCGCGGGCCAGCGGTCCCTCGCGCGGGGTGACCGCGCGCACGGGTGGGCAGGCGCGCCGCTGCAGCTCGAGCTGATCCGCGACTTCGACGGCGAGTTCCCCGCCGAGCGCTTCGAGGAGCTCGTCGCCACGATCCGCGAGGTCACCGGCGATCACGGGCAGACCGAGCTGTTGCGGTCGTCGATGACGTGGCGCGCGGCGGCGAGTCAGCGCGGCACGGGACCGTTCACGATGCTGACCGTCGCGGTCAAGGCCGGACGCACGACGGTGATCGCGACCGACCGGCTCGGGCAGCTCGCCGGCGCGATCTACGGCGGCTTCGGCGGCGGCATCGGCGGCGGCGGCCTGATGCTGCCGCTCGGCCTCGCGATGATCACAATGCCGATGCTCGCGCCGGTGCTCGTCGCCGGCTGGCTCGGCGGCGTGTTCGTCGCTGCGCGCGCGCTGTTCAAGCACAACGCACGGCACCGCGCCGACCTGCTCGCGCGCGTGTTCGACGCGACGGTCGCCAAGGTCGACGCCGGGTTGCGCGCGCGACCTTGACGTTGGATATTTTTCGGATATCTTATGGATATGCCGAAGAAGAACCCCGAGACCGCGCTGTTCGTGAAGCTGCCTGCCGAGTCGGGCGAGAAGCTCGCGCGCGTGGCGGTGAAGCTCGGCGTCGCGAAGAAGTACATCGTCGCGAAGCTGGTCGATGACTACCTCGATCCCGCGACCGCCGCCCCGCCGCCGCGCAAGGTCACCGTCGATCTCGGCGATCCGTCGCCGACGCTCGGCAGCTACTCGTTCCAGCCGTACGATCCGCCGGAGGTGCTGAGCAGCGAGCAGGCCGCGCAGCTGCTGCAGGTCGACGAGCCGCTCGTGATCGAGCTCGCCGAGGCCGGCAAGCTGCCCGGCCGCAAGCTCGGCACGGTGTGGCGGTTCTCGCGCCAGGCGCTCGTCGCGTGGCTCGCCCACGGCGACCAGCGATGACGCGATATCTCAGCGATATGCGGCGGGTGCCGACCGTGTGATCGAGCAGCCCCACCGCGGCGAGCGCGGCTGGGACACTCGCGCTTGCTGATCAGCCGCCAAGACGCCATGCACGCCAAGACAGACGCCAAGCGGATCTTCAAAGAAGATGCCGCCAAGACGCCATGCACGCCAAGACAGACGCCAAGCAGATCTTCGAAAAAAGATCCTCTTGGCGTCTGTCTTGGCGCCCTCGGCGTCTTGGCGGCCAACTCTCTTCAGCGCTTGCGGCGATCCGAGCGCGCCACGAGCGTGCTCGCGAGCGCGCCCGACTGCTCGAGGCGGCGGATCTCGTCGCCGAGCGGCTTGATGATCGCCAGGCTCTTCGGATCGTCGCGGTAGCGATCGCACAGCTCGCCGTAGAGCTCGCGCACGGCGTCGTCATCGGGCGGCGACGCCATCGTGGCGCGCAGCACGGCGAGCCGCCAGCGCAGCGCGATCTCGCCGCCCGCCTCGGCCGCGAGCTTGTCGCCGGCGTCGCGCGAGGTCGCGACCTGGCCGGGATCGGCCTCGCAGGTCGCGACCAGCGCGGCCAGGCGCGCCGATGGATCCCGGGCAGTCACGCGCGAAGCCTAGCACGCGCCTCCGACACCCCCGGGGGAGGCGTCGGGTAGCGCTCAGAAGATGTGGTTGAAGTTGATGTAGAAGCCCGTGTCCTCGCTCGATCTTCCGTAATCGACGGTGCCGATCGTCGCGAGGTTCCAAGAGACCCGCAGCGCGCCGCCATACGCGAGCCGCCAGTCGCGGACGGTCAGCTCCGAGAGGGAGTCGTAGGGCCGGCCGACGTCGACGAACGGCACCACGATGAACGCGAGCTTCTGGTGCCAGATCGTCGCGTGCCCCCACGTCCACCTCGCCTCGGCGTTGACGAGCGTCATCACCGGGCCGACGAAGCGGTCCTGGCGGAACCCGCGCATCGTGCGGTGGCCGCCGAGCCCCGCGCGCGGATCCTCGGTGAACGGGAACGTGTCCATGCTGAAGAACGGCGTGCCAGCGCTCTGCGCCTCGATCACGCCGCGCGCGGCGAGCACGAGATCGGCGGCCTCGGGAACCGGGCTCCAGTAGCCGCGCGCCGCCGCCATCGCGCGCACGTAGTCGTAGCGCGAGCCGAGCGCGACCGTGCCGGCGTCGACGGCGGCGTCGAGGAACACGCCGCGGTTCGGATCGGGCTCGAAGTCGCGCGTGTCGTACGAGACGCCGAGCCGCACGAAGTTGTCGAAGCCGCCGCCGCAGCCGACCACGATCCCCGCGGCGCAGTCGGCGGCGAGCCGGGTCTGGCCCTCGGGGGCGGTCGCCGCCGCGCCGGTCTGGTCGATCGCGTCGACCGAGTGGCCGGTGTAGTCGCGGATCCGCGCGTACGAGAAGCCGAACCCGCCGAGCACGCGCACGCGATCGCCGTCGAACAGCCGCTCGAGGCTCGCGAGCGCGAGCGGGCGCTGCAGATCGTACTGATCGTACTTGCTCCAGGCGTCGCCGTTGCCGTCGATCTGCAGCTGGTCGGTCGTGTAGGTGGTGTACGAGCCGTACGTCTTGTCCGAGCCGGGGAACTGGAGCGGCGCGAGGCTGCGATCGCCGAGCCCGAAGTAGTTCTGGTTGATGTTGCGCTGGTAGACCAGCTGCGCGCGCACGCGGTACGGCGTGTCGGCGATGCGCGGCGCGTCGAGATCGAACCAGTGGAACTGCAGGCCGCCCGTCGACGCGAACGCCTGCAGGAACATGCGGTAGAGGTACGGCGTCCGCGCGAACCGCGGATCGTCGCGGTCGCCATCCCAGTAGTAATAGACGCGCGCGCCGCCGCCGAAGCCGATGTCCGTCGAGTACGCGGCGAGCGGCAGCCCGGTGACGTAGCCGCCCTCGTTCTTCCTCGCGAGATCGGCGGGCGACAGCCCGTCGGCGCGCGCGGACGCCACCGCCAACGCGCACAGGACGACCGCCACCCGCATCGCGACGCATGTTAGCCTCCCCCGCATGGCCGCGCGCACGCCTCGTCGCTCCTTCGCCAGCCCGTTCGTGATCACGCTGATCGCGTCACCCGCTTGCTACACGCAGACGTCGGCGCCGCCACCGCAGCCGCCTCCTCCGCCGCCCGCGCAGGCCGAGCCGGCGCCGCCGCCGATGCAGCCGCCGCGGCCGATCGGCGTCAACCCGCCGCCGCCGTCGGATCCGCCGCCCGTGCAGCAGCAGCCGCCGGCGCGGCCGCCGATCGTGATGAACCCGCCGCGCCCGCAGCCGCAGCCGAAGCCGCCGATCATCATGAACCCGCCGCGCCCGCAGCCGCAGCCGGCGGCCGGCACGGCATGGACGATCTTCAAGGCGCAGAACGGGTGCGAGGCCGCCGTGAAGGTGACGTGCCCGCCGAACACGATGTGCAACCCGCCGCCGCCGCAGCCGTACGCGTGCCCCGAGAACATCACGCAGTACCCGGTGACGATCGTCGCGAACGGCTCGACCTGCCAGGTCCAGCGCGCGCCGATGCACTGCCCGCCGCGCGTCGCGTGCAACCCGCCACCGCCCCAGGTGGTGCCTTGCCCGAAGTAGCCGCGAGCGAGCGCGTCCGCGCCGAGTGGCGCGCGCGGATCGCGGCCGAGTACACGTCGGCGGCGATCAGCCAGCAGGTCGTGCTGTGGCTGATCCAGGCCGGCGGACCGCCGGATCTGATCGATGCCGGCCTCGCGATCGTCGCCGACGAGCTCGCCCACTCGCGCGCGAGCCACGAGGTGTACGCCGCCGCCGGCGGCAGCGCCCCGCCGGCGATCGATCGCGACGCGCTCGGCCTGCCGCGCACCGCGGCGCCGCTCGAGCACGACCTCTTGCGCGCGTGCGTCCGCGTGTTCTGCCTCGGCGAGACCGTCGCGGTGCCGCTGTTCCGCCACCTGCGCGAGGCGTGCACGCAGCCGCTCGCGCGCGCCGCGCTCGATCGCATCCTGCGCGACGAGGTCCGCCACCGCGACTTCGGCTGGGACCTGCTCGACTACCTGTGCTCGCTCGATCCGGGCGCGCCCGCGCGCGTCACCGCCGAGCTGCCGCAGATGATCGCCGAGCTCGAGGCCGGTTACGGCGCGGCGAACCCGGTGGTCGCGTCCGATCCCGGCGAGATGACCGCGGCCGAGCGCGCGTGGGGGCTCGCGCCGCCGCGGGAGTACGCCGCGATCCTCGCCCAAACGGTCGAGAAAGATTACGTTCCGCGGTTCGCCGGCAGGGGCGTAGACTTCAGGTGTAACAAATGAGGGGATTGGCTCGATGCTCCGACCGGCGTTATGAACGCGCCATGCGTAGCCTGGGAGGCCTGCTCGCGCTCGGCCTGCTCGCGTCGTGCGGCACCGACCAGGAGGTCCCGCTCGCGAGGGTGCAGAGCTACCCGTTCGGCACGTTCACGATCGCCGCGAACCAGGAGATCAGCGATCAGTGCGTGCAGATCACGCTGAACAATGACGAGGACATCTACGTCAACGCGGTGCAGCTGACCGGCGCCGGCGGCTTCCACCACTCCAACTGGGACTTCGTCCCGGCCGGCGATCCGAAGACCGGCGCGCTGGGGCTGTGGCCCGGCCCCGACGGCGAGTTCACGTGCGCGGATCGCGGCTTCGATCAGGCGATCGGCGCCCAGAAGGGCGGCACGCTGTTCGCGCAGTCGACGCAGGCGGTGGAAGAGGTCCAGCAGTTCCCCGAGGGCGTGGCGCTCAAGATCCCCGCACACTCCAAGCTGGTCTCGACGATCCACCTGCTCAACGCCAGCGACACCGCGATCACGAGCACGCCGGCGATCACGCTGACCACGATCCGTCCGGCCGACGTCACGACGCTGCTCGCCGCGATGGCGTTCGAGGACCACGCGCTCGGGCTGCCGCCGAACGCGCGCTCGCGGTTCACCGTCGACTGCGACCTCACGAGCAGCTGGACGTACCTGCACGACATGGGCACTCCGGGCTTCGATTCGCCGGTGCCCGATTTCCACGTCTATTACGCGCTCGCGCACTACCACAAGCTCGGCACCGGGATGTCGATCGAGGCGGTCCAGCCCGACAACACGTCGAACATGATGTTCCAGACCACGTCGACGATCGGCGACGCGCTCGGCACGCAGCTGGCACCGACGTTCGACATGACCGGCTACTCGCGGATCCGGTTCTCCTGCGACTACTACAACAACACCGACCAGACGGTCGGCTGGGGCATCGGCAACCAGGAGATGTGCGTGTTCCTCGCGTTCACCGACTCGACCTACTTCTGGGGCGGCGGTGCGCTCGACAGCGATCCCCCCGGGCCCGCGACGATCGTCGATGGCGTGAGCACGTTCAGCCATGCCTGCCAGGTCGCGCCCGTCGACTCCACACGTTGATCGCGCCCGCCGCGCGATCCAAGATGCGCGGCACATGAAGGTCCTCATCACCGGCGCCGGCGGTCAGATCGGCCACGATCTGATCCACGCGCTCGTCGCGCAGGGTCACCAGGTAGTCTCGACCGACCTCGCGCCGCGACCGCCGAGCCACGCGCACGCCGAGGGCGTCGACTGGCAGCGGCTCGACGTCACCGACGCCGCCGCCGTGCAGCACACGTTCACGGACATCCGTCCCGATCTCGTGTTCCACCTCGCGGCGATCCTCTCCGCTCGCGGCGAGCAGGATCCGCGGCTCGCGTACGACGTCAACCAGACCGGCACGTGGAACGTGCTCGAGGCGGCGCGCCGCGCGAAGACCGGCCGCCTGCTGTTCACGTCGAGCATCGCGGTGTTCGGCCCGCCGCCGAGCGGGCCGCTGCCCGATCCATGCCCCGACGACGTCGCGCTCCACCCGACGACGATGTACGGCGTCACGAAGGTCTCGGGCGAGCTGCTCTGCGCGTACTACCGCTCGCGCTACGGCATCGACTGCCGCGGCGTCAGGTTCCCCGGCCTGATCAGCGCGGCGCTGCCGGGCGGCGGCAGCTCGGACTACGCGCTGTTCATGTACGTCGACGCGGTCCGCAAGGGCCACTACGAGGCGTTCGCGCGCGCCGACACGCGCATCCCGCTCATGTACATGCCCGACGGCGTGCGCGCGCTGCTCGAGCTCGCGATGGCGCCGCGCGACAGGCTGACGCGCACGATCTACAACATCGCCGCGTTCTCGCCGCGCGCCGACGAGATCGCGGTCAGCGTGCAGCGCGCGATCCCGAGCGCGAAGTTCACATACGCGCCCGATCCGGTGCGCCAGGGCATCCTCGACAGCTGGCCGAAGGCGATCGACGACGGCGCCGCGCGCCGCGACTGGGGCTGGAAGCCGAGGTACGACCTCGACGGGATGACCGACGATCTCGTGCCGCGCATCCGCCGCATGCTCGAGCTAGGTGCGGTACTGACCCATGGCTAGCCAAGGAGGACTCATGCGCACGCTGCTGCTCTCGCTCGCTGTCGTCGCCTGCTCGAAGACCGCCGCGCCGAAGACCGACGATCCGGCCAGGATCGCGGAGGCCAAGGCGCTCGCCGCCAAGTACGCGTTCGATGCCTATCCGAGGTGGGCGGCCGGCCATCCCGACAAGGCGTGCCCCGCCAAGATCGAGGATCTCGACGAGTACGTGAAGCGAAGCGATGCCAACGACCCGTGGGGGCATCCGTTCAAGATGATGTGCGGCCCGACGTTACCGGCCGACGCGCGCGGTGGTTTCGCGGTGAGCTCGGCGGGACCGGACGGCAAGGACGGCACGACCGACGACATCAAGTCGTGGGAGAAGTAGCGATGTACACGCAAGCGAAGTCCGTGCTCGCGGCCACGCTCGACGAGATCAAGCAGGCCGGGCTGTGGAAGCACGAGCGGCTGATCACGTCGCCGCAGGCCGCGCACATCACGACGAACGGCAAGGAAGTGATCAACTTCTGCGCCAACAACTACCTCGGACTGTCGTCGCACCCGCGCGTGATCGCGGCGGCGCGCAAGGCGCTCGACGAGCGCGGCTACGGCCTGTCGAGCGTGCGGTTCATCTGCGGCACGCAGGACCGCCACAAGCAGCTCGAGGCGGCGATCTCGAAGTTCCTCGGCACCGAGGACACGATCCTCTACTCGTCGTGCTTCGACGCCAACGGCGGGCTGTTCGAGACCTTGCTGGGCGAGAACGACGCGATCATCTCCGACGCGCTCAACCACGCGTCGATCATCGACGGGGTCCGCCTGTGCAAGGCCGAGCGCCACCGCTACGAGCACGACGACCTGAACGATCTCGAGGCGAAGCTGAAGGCGACGGCCGGCAGGCGGCTGCGGATGATCGCGACCGACGGCGTGTTCTCGATGGACGGCGACATCGCGCGCCTCGATCAGATCTGCGATCTCGCCGACAAGTACGGCGCGATGGTGA
>JBLMXA010000682.1:0-5880 GCA_050257515.1 Acidobacteriota bacterium
ACGAACTCCTGCAGGTCTAGGCGGTCTTGCATCACGCCTACGCCTTCGCGAGCAGGCCGCGCACTTGCTCGAGGATCTGCTCGGGTGCGAACGGCTTGGCGAGGAACCCCGACGCCCCCGCCTCCATCACGCGCATGCGATTCTCGTCGTCGCCGCGCGTCGTGACCACCAGGATGGGCAGCGCTCGCAGCTTGTCTTGCGAGCGGATGAACTCGATGACCTCGTGCCCGCTGACGTCGGGCATGTTGAGATCGAGCACGACGAGGGCAAATTGCCCCAGCGCGAGCCGCTCGATCGCCTCGAGGCCGTTGCTCGCGAACTCGAACGTGACGTTGCCGAGCGGGCGCAGGCACGCCGCGACCATGTCCCGCATCACCTTGCTGTCATCGACGACCAGCAGCCGCATCAGACGCCAGGTACCACGCGGCGTAAGCACGATCTATCCTTTATCTTCGCGTACTTGCACTGTGCGCTGGCGCCACACAGCGTGAAACAAGCTAGATCTGCACTACAGATTTTCTCTAAGATGGCGGGCATGCAAACGGTCGGGGGCCGGTACGCCCTGGATGGGCGCCTCGGGGAAGGCGGGATGGGTCAGGTCTACCGTGCGAGGCACCTCCAGCTCGGCAAGCCGTTCGCGCTCAAGATCATCTCGCCGGCGTTCGCCGAGGACGGCGCCGCGCGCGCCCGCTTCAACCAGGAAGCCAAGCTCGCGAGCGAGATCAGCCATCCCAACATCGTGTCCGTCGTCGATTTCGGCGAGGACCCGCAGTACGGCGCGTACATGGTGATGGAGCTCGTCGAGGGCGACCCGCTGCTCGCCGAGGGCACGCTGCCGATGTCGGTCAAGCGCGCGCTCGACGTGCTCGCGCAGGTCGCCGACGCGCTCGATCACATCCATCGCCGCGGCATCCTCCACGGCGACGTCAAGGCCGAGAACATCATGATGACCGCCGAGACGGGAGCGACCGGCGCGCGGCGCCGCCGGATCGTGCGACTGCTCGATTTCGGGCTCGCGCGCCGCCACGATCACGTCCACGAGGAAGGCGGCATCAGCGGCAGCCCGCACTACCTCGCGCCCGAGCGCGCGGCCGGCGGCGCGCCGAGCGTCGCGACCGACATCTACGCGCTCGGCGTGCTCGGCTACTTGCTGTTCACCGGCACGCTGCCGTTCGACGGCAGCGTCGTCGAGGTGCTGATGGCGCACATCCACGACCCGGCGCCGTCGCCGTCGCAGCGCCGCGGCGCGCCGATCGATGGCGCGATCGAGGGCCTGATCCTGCGCGCGATGGCCAAGAACCCTGCCGAACGCCACGCGAGCGCCGCCGCGTTCCGCTACGAGCTCAACACGGTGATGGACATGCTCGACATGGGCCGCCGGCGCGCGCGCGCGAGCGGCTCGATCCACACCGAGAACGTGCGCGACGCGACGATCAAGGAGGCGTTCGAGCGGTCGCGGCTGCCGCAGGCGCTGATCTCGGCCGACGGCACGATCACGTTCGCGAACAAGGCGTTCAACAAGCTCGTCGGCCGCGAGGACAGCACGAGCGAGGGCGGCCACATCGGCGACACCGCGCTCGCGACGCTCGTGCCCGGGCTCGTGCGCGCGATGCGCACCGTGCACGCCGACGCGAAGGCGACCGAGCGGCGCGCGCGCGTCGAGCGGCCCGGCAAGGGCCCGCTCGAGCTCACGGTGTGGATGTTCCCGCTGCCGGTGCCCGGCTCGGAGATCCACCTGTTCGTGCGCGTCGACGACTCGCCGCCGCGCCGCGAGTAGACGAGGATTTGCGTAGCAAATCCGTGGGATCGAAGCAGTCGGCGAAGCCGACTACGGCAGCTTCGGCTCTTCCATCTTCTGCGGACAGTCGAGCGCGCCGAGGAACGCGATCAGGTCCGCGCGCTCGGCGTCGGTGAGGCCGCGATCGGCGAGCACCGGATCGCGGTTCTTGTTCGCGATGCCGCCGGCCGCCATCAGCTTCACCGCGTCCTCGAGCTTGGCGACCGAGCCGTTGTGGAAGAACAGCGTCCGCTTGGCCACGTTGCGCAGCGTCGGCGGCTTGAACTTCGCCCAGTCCTTCGGGTCGTTCGTCACCTTCATGCGGCCGATGTCGACCTTGTCGTCGGGCACGTCGGTGCCGATGCCGACGTTGAAGTAGATGCCGCCGTCGACGGTCTGCGCGGTCGTGAAGTACGGCGGCGCGTGGCACACGATGCACATGCCCTTGCCGACGAAGATGTCGAGCCCGCGCTGCTGCTGGTCGGTCATCGCGGTCTTGTCGCCGCCGGCGAACTTGTCGTAGGCGGTGTCCTTGCAGATCAGCGTGCGCTCGTACTCGGAGATCGCCGACACGACCTGGTCCGCCTTGATCGCCGTGCCGGGAAACGCGGCCTCGAACAGCTTCTTGTAGCCGGGGATCTTCGCGATCTCGGCGGCCTTCTTGTCCAGGTTGTCCTTGCCGGCGCCCATGTTGCCGCCGCCCCACGCCGCCTTCGCGTTGGCCTCGAGCGTCGGCGCGCGGCCGTCCCAGTACAGCGCGCCCTTCGCGTAGCCGACGTTCCAGATCACCGGCGCGTGGCGCGGCTGCGGCTTGCCGCCCGAGCCGATCGCGAGCGGATCGTGGCCGCCGCCGCCGTCCTCGTTCATGTGGCACGAGTAGCAAGCGCGGTCGTTGTTGCCCGACAGCCGCTTGTCGAAGAACAGCGCGTGACCGAGCTCGACCTTCTCGTTGCGCTTGGGATCGGGCGGCAGCTCGAGCGCCGGGAGCTGCGGCAGCGGCTGCTGTGACGGGCGCGGCGCGCTGGCCTGCTCCGCCGATCCGGCCGAGCCGCTGCCTTGTTGCGGCGGCGGCGACTTCTTCTTGCTGCAGCCGACCAGCGCGGCTGCGATCGCGAACCCTGCGAGGTACCTCATGGCCTCGCACATTACGCTATTTTTTCTGAGGTTGTAGGTTCTCCAAGCATTTGAGGAGCGGCCCGCACTCGGTCTCGTACTGGGGGCACTTCTCGAGCACGCGGATCTGGCGCGACGAGTAGTCGCGGTGAGCCTTGCACGCGTCGGCGTACTTCTCGGCGTTCTTCGCGACGACCGCGCTCGCGGTGTCCTTGTCGAACTGCTGCTTCGTCACCTTGCCGGCCGCGAGGTCGGCCTTCGCGTCGTCGACGGCGCACGCGGTGACTCGCTTGGCGACGACGTCGCACGCGGCATCGCGGCGCTTCTCGAGCGGCGTGCGCGTGTCCTGCACCACGCCGGGCGTCGGTTCCGGATCCGGCGTCGTCTGCGCCGGCTGCTTGCTGCCGCACGCGACGACGAGCACCAGCCAAAGCCACTTCATCGCTGATCCCCTTCCGTGCCTTCCTCGTCGAGCGGGATCAGGCACTGCTTCTCGAGCTCGGCGACCGTCGACGCCTTCGCGACGCACGGCACGATCCGCGCCGTGTCCTTCGCGCAGTCGTTCATCACCATCTGCGTGTTGTCGGCCACCGCCTCGTCGACACGCTTGGGCTCGCGCTGTTGCGCGTCCGCGCGGTAGAGCGCCTCGAGCTTCGGCCGCACGTCGGCGCACGTCGTCGGGCTGGCGGCGGTCACCGCCGAGCCGGCGCTGCCGGGCCCCGCCGGCTGCTTGCTCGGGCACGCGCACGCGACCAGCATCACGAGAGCGAGCCGTTTCACGCCGCCTAGCCTACCACCACGCGGAAGCCGTCGACCGTCCACGGCGGCTGCGCGAGCCGCGGGCGATCGGTGAGATCGAGGTGCATCGGCGTGATGCTGTGGTGGCCGCGCGAGATCGCGACGCAGTCGGTGCCGTCGACGTGCTCGTGGCCCGTCGGTCCACCGCCGACCCAGTAGTACGGCCGGCCGTGCGGATCGCGGCGCTCGACGACGTCGTCGGCATACTCGCGGCGGCCGAGCATCGTCCACTCGTAGAGCTCGGTGCCGGTGCCCGGCATGTTGACGTTGAGCACCGTGCCCGCGGGGATCGGCTCCTCGACCGCGGCGCGCACCACCGCCGCGGCGAAGTCGAGCGCGCGCTCCGCGTGGGCGGCGCGCGGCGCGACCGAGCACGCGATGCCGGCGGCCCCGCGCAGCGCGCCCTCGACCGCGGCGGCGACGGTGCCCGAGTAGAACACGTCGCTGCCGAGGTTGTAGCCGTCGTTGACGCCCGACACGACGACCGCCGGCTTGCGATCGCAGAGCTTCAGCACGCCGAGGTACACGCAGTCGACCGGCGTGCCCGACAGCGCGAACCGCCGCGGCCGCACCTCCTTGAGGCGCAGCGGCTTGTGCAGCGTGATCGCGTGCGACGCCGCGGAGCGCTGGCGCTCCGGCGCGACGACGATCACGTCGGCGAACGCCTCGATGCGCCGCGCGAGCGCCTCGAGGTGAGGCGCATCGACGCCGTCGTCGTTGGAGCACAGCACGAGGGGACGCGGCATCGCGGCTGCGTACCATACCGTGCAATTCTGCTAGAAGTGAGCGATGGATCCGGCGTGTGGTCGATGCGGTGGCGCCACCAGCGACTACCGCTGCGAGGACTGCGCCGTCCTGGAGGTCGACGAGGCCGCCCGCCGCCAGCGCCGTACGGCGCTGAAGCTCGTCGGCCTGGGAGTGATCCTCGCCGCGATCGCGATCGTGCTGGCGACCAACGGCATCGACTTCGGATACACGCGCGGCGACGACGACTCCGGGCCGCTGTGGATGCTCGCCGGGATCGGCGCGCTCGGCTGCTTCGGCGTCGCGCTCGGCCTCGTGACCTACCGGCCGCGCCTGCGCCGGTGAGCCGGCGCGGCGCCAAGAAAGGTGGACGGCTGGGGGAGCCGTCCGTCCCGGTCGAGGCGACAGGATTTGAACCTGCGACCCCCAGACCCCCAGTCTGGTGCGCTACCAGGCTGCGCTACGCCTCGGGTGGGAGCCGTGGTGTACCGGAAGCTCAGACGGGGGGCAAGCCGTTCAGGATATTCTTCAAGACCTGGCTGGGCTTGAAGGTCAGCACGCGGCGAGCCGGGATCAGGATCGGCACGGCGCGCTGCGGGTCGCGGCCCATGCGGTCCTTCTTGTCGCGCACGACGAAGTTGCCGAAACCCGAGATCTTGATCTTCTCGCCGCGCTCCAGGGTTTCCTTGACGACGTTGAACACCGTCTCGACGATCTCGGCGGCTTCCTTCTTCGAGAATCCGCCTACTTTCTCGTAGACCGACTCGATGATGTCCGCCTTGGTCATTCGTGCCATGCCCCCAAGCTAACACGACTCCCGGCCGATTTGGCAATAGTTACGCGATCTACCGGCGCTGGGCAGGCAGGTTCTCGACGAGCCGGGCGACGATCGCCTCGTGGGCCTGGTCGACCTCGGCGTCGGTGAGCGTGCGGTCGGCGGACCGGTAGGCGATCGACCACAGCATGCTCTTCATGCCGGCGCCGAGCTTGGGGTCGCGATAGTCCTCGAGCAGCCGCACGCCGGTGACGAGCGGCTCGGCGGCCTGCTCGATGACGTGGTGGATGCGGCCCGCGGGGATCGACGCGTCGAGCAGCAGCGACACGTCGCGCGCGGAGCCCGGAAACCGCGCGATCGTCTTCATCTGGCGCGGCGGCGCGAGCGCCACGTGATCGAGCTCGACCTCGAACGCGAACACGGGCACGGACACGCCGAGCCGCGCGCGCACCTCGGGATGGACCTCGCCGAACCGGCCGACGATTTCGCGACCGAGCTCGAGCTGGCCGGCGATGCCGGGGTGCAGGTACGCCACGGTGTGGATCGCGTCGGCGCGCACCGCGACGTCGCCGGCGACCGCGCGGATCGCGGCGAGCGCGAGCGCCTTGGCATCGAACACGTCCCACGGCGAGCCGTCGCCGATGTGCCCCGGCCGACGACCGGCGAGCACGCC
>JBLMXA010000683.1:0-3420 GCA_050257515.1 Acidobacteriota bacterium
CGCGCGATCTCGCCGGCGTGCGCCGCGTGCTCGCGGTGCATGGCCGCGAGCGCGCGCGTGACGTCGTCGCTCGCGGCGGCGAGCCGCGGCATGATCGCCTCCTCCTCGTCGGCGATGTGCAGCGGCAGCGCGACCGCGAAGTAGCGGCGGATCTGGCCGGCGACCGCGCGCACCTCGCCGGCGGGCGCCTCTGGCTTGTCCGCGAGCGCGCGCGCGAACCCGAGAAACTTGCGGATCCGGCCGTGACATTCGACGAGCAGGTCGACGACGTCCTCGCTGGCCGCGCGCTTGCCGAGCGTGTGCAACATCGTCGTGGGTGTACCAGCTACCTCGCCTTCACGCCCCTGCGAATGAACGCTGCGACGTTGTCGTGCAACGCCTTCAGCGACGGCTCGTTCGCGTACACCATGTGTCCGGACGGATAGAGCTTGACCTCGATGTTGCCCTGCAGCTTCAGCGGGATCTGCAGGTGATGCAGCTCGTAGATGCCCTCGAAGAACGGCGTCGCGATGTCGTAGTAGCCGGCGTTGAGCTGCACGCGCAGGTTCGGATCGAGCTTCATCGTCGCGGCGAGATCCGGCATCACGTTGACGCCGTGAGCGATCGCGCCGTCCGTGCCCGGCGCGTGATGCGTCCACTCCCAGTGCATGAACAGCGGCTCCATCGGCTTGTACGGCCTGGTGCCGCCGAACTTGAGCGTCTTGCGCACGTAGTCGTTGTACGCCGCGACGTACGGGCCGCGGATCGACGCGGCCTGCGGATCGTACTCGGACTCCTTGCTCAGCGGATCGAGGTGCGGCCCGGAGAACCGCGAGTCGAGACGGCCCGTGGTCAGGCCGGCATCGTCCTGCAGCATCTTCTCGAACTCACCGCCGTCGACGCGCAGGTTCGCCTTGTCGAGGTACGCGACCGGCAGGCCGGTGTAACGGTGCAGCTTGTCGAGCACCGCCTTGCGGCGCGCCGGATCGAGCGTGCTGCCGGCATCGAGCGCGACCGCGTAGTCGGTCATCGCGAACTGCTCGACCTCGGCGACGAGCGTCTCGAGCGAGGCCGGCCGCTCGGGCAGCTTCTTGTGGTACCAGGCGGTCGCCGCGTACGTCGGCAGCACGAGCTCGTACGGCAGGTCGATGCTCGGGTTGGACTCGGCGTCGTCGGCGCTGTTGTCGAACGCGAGGATCTGCGACAGCAGGATCACGCCGTTCAGCTCGACCGACTTGCGCGTCGCGAGCTGGAACGCGAGCACCGCCGAGCGCGTCGTGCCGTAGCTCTCGCCGAACAGGTACTTCGGCGAGTTCCACCGGCCCTGCTTCGACAGGAACTGCGTGATGAACTCGGCGAACGCGGCGGCGTCGCCGTCGACGCTGTAGAACGCCTTCTCCTTGTCCTTGCCGAGGATCTTGCCGAAGCCGGTGCCCGGCGCGTCGATGAACACGAGGTCGCTCGCGTCGAGCAGGCTGTACTGGTTGTCGACGAGCTTGTACGGCGCCGCCGGCCCGTGCGAGTCGTCGGCGGTGACCACGCGCCGCGGCCCGAACGCGCCCATGTGCAGCCAGAACGACGCCGAGCCCGGGCCGCCGTTGTAGACGAACGTGATCGGCCGCGTGGTGTCCCTGCCGTCGCCCGCGAGGTACGCGACGTACGACATCACCGCGGTCGGCGGCGGCGGCGGCGCCTTGTCGTCGGGCGGCGTGTCTTCCGGCTCCTTCGGACACACGACGAGCGTGCCCGCGATCGCGGTGTAGTCGATCCGGCGGCCGCCGACGGTGACCGAACCCTTGGTGACCTGCTCCTCGGGCTTGGGCTCCTCGACCTTGGCCTTCGCATCCCGGTCCTTGTCCTTGTCGGACTTCGCCGCTTGCGGCGGCGCCGCGAGGACGACCGACGACAGCAACGGGACGATCAGGAGCCAGCTCGGCGTACGCATCGCGCGACTGTATCACCGCTTGACAGCGCGCTCCGGGCACGCTATTTAACTCGTGAGTTAATTAACCAGACGGTTAAATTATGCCCGACCTCGACGCCACGTTCGCCGCTCTCGCCGATCCGACCCGCCGCGCGATCCTCGCGCGGCTCGCGCGCGGCGAGGCGGCGGTGAGCGAGCTCGCCGAGCCGTTCGAGATGAGCCTGCCCGCGATCTCGAAGCACCTGAAGGTGCTCGAGCGCGCCGGGCTGATCTCGCGCGGCCGCGACGCGCAGTGGCGGCCGTGCCGGATCGAGACCGCACCGCTCGCGGACGCGGCCGACTGGATCGATCGCCACCGGCGCGCGTGGCAGCAGCGGTTCGAACGCCTCGACGCCTACCTCGACAAGCTACAGAAGAAGGAGAAGCCCCATGGCCGTAGAAGATAGACCCGACGATCACACGCTCGTGATGACGCACGAGCTCTCCGCACCGCGCGCGCTCGTGTTCGACGCGTGGACGAAGGCCGAGCACCTGTGCCAGTGGTTCGCGCCCGACAACTTCACGTGCGAGTGCGACGTCGACTTCAAGGTCGGCGGCGCGCTGCGCATCCGCATGGTCGGCTACGGGATGGACAACACCGTGCGCGGCGTCTACCGCGAGATCGTCGCGCCGGAGCGGCTCGTGCTCGCGATGCGGTTCGACGACATGCCCGAGCTGGAGATGATCCAGACGATCACCCTCTCCGAGCGCGGCCAGGGGACGCTGCTGACCATGCGCCAGGAGCTCCCGGCGTGGAGCCAGATCCCGGCGAGCTATCACGAAGCGCTGAAATTCCGCTGGCGTGGCGCGAGCATCGGCTGGGGCCAGACGCTTCAGCACCTCGCCGAGTTCGTCGCCAAGCGCCGCTAACCCACTGCATGCCCAGGTTTTCGGGGGCGCGAGTAGGTGCGTGTGGTATTTCGCTGTCATGCGTCTCCCGAAGGTGTCCATCCTGGCCGCGCTCGCGCTCGCCGCGCCCGCGGCATCGGTTCTAGGCGCTCCGCCGGCCGCGCCCGCGCCGCGCCACACCCCGGCTCCGACCCGCGCGACGACGCCGACCCCCACGCCGGTCCCGATCAGGGTCGCGGCGGTGAAGCCGGCACCGACGAAGCCCGTGCCCGTGCCGGCGCCGGCGGTGCTGGCGGTCGCGCCCGCCGCCGCGTCGCTGGCCGCGCCGGTCGCGGCGGACCAGCTGATCTTCGAGTACCAGCGCGTCGGGCACGAGATCGTGCTGCTGCAGCGGCTGCGCGGGACCGGGGCTGTCGCCGACCTGTGGGAGGCGCTGCACGAGATCGATCTCGACAAGGGCCTCGCGACGGCCGACGGTCGGGCCAATGCCGCGCTGACGTTCGCCGCGCTGCACGACAAGATCGAGCGCCGCCGGGGCGTCCAGATCTCGAAGGCTTGCCAGGACAACGTCATCACTGCGGACTGCCAGTAGCGGCGCGGCCGTAGCAGATCGGTGATCGCGAGCCATC
>JBLMXA010000684.1:0-11167 GCA_050257515.1 Acidobacteriota bacterium
AGCCGTCCCACCGCCGCACGACGACCTGCTCGCCCTTGTTCCACGCCTCGAACGCGTACGGTCCGGTGCCGACCGGGTGGAGCGCGAACGCGTCGCCCCACGCGGCGACCGCGCTCGGCGACACCATCGGGAAGAACGCGAGATCGCTGATCAGCGGCGCGTACGGCCTCCCGGTGTGCACCGCGACGGTGAGCGGATCGATCGCGACCACCTGATCGACGTCCTTCAGCAGGCCGCGCCAGTACTCGGCGCCCTCGTCGTCGGGCAGGTGCTGCGGGTGCCTCTTGTCGAGCAGCCGCTCGAACGAGAACACGACCGCGGCGGCGTCGAACGGCGTGCCGTCGTGGAACAGCACGCGCTCGCGCAGGTGAAACGTCCAGGTACGGCCGTCACGGGACACCTGCCAGCTCGTCGCGAGCCGCGGCTCGATGTCGGTGGTCCCCGCCTTCCAGCCGACGAGCCCCTCGAAGATCAGCTCGCCGACCTCGATCGACTCGCTGTCGGTCACGCGCACCGGATCGAGCGCGACGATGTCGGCCGCCTGCGCGACGACGAGCGCGCCGGGATCGCGCCGGTGATGCATCGTCACGCGCCCGGCATCGCAGGCTCCGACCGCGCCGAACGCGGCGAGCGCGAACGTGAGCCCCCTGACCGGCATTTCGCGACCGACTGTACCACCCGATTGACTCTCCGCTTTCGCTGACTTAGCGTGCCGAAACTATTTTGAATCCCAGCGTTCGATCACCGTCGAAGGGGAGCCGTCTGATGCGCAAGTACCTCGTCTGTCTTCTCTGCCTCGCCGGCTGCGGCGGGGTGATCCGGCACTCGGCCGCGAGCACCACCGCCGAGATCCTCGCGCGCGCGCAGCCTTCGCTGCAGATGGAGTCGGACTACGAGCTCGCGGCGCGCGCCGTACCCGGTGCGCTCAAGACGATCGAGGGCTTCTACGTCGCCGACGAGCAGCCGTCGCTGCGCGCGATCCTCACCGAGGGCTACTGCCAGTACGCGACCGCGTTCGTCGAGGACGAGTGGGAGATCGCGAAGTTCGCGCAGAAGCTCGACGACGTCGCCGACCAGAACGAGCGCGCGACCAAGATGTTCACGCGCTGCATGAACTACGCGCTGCAGGATCTCGGCAGCGGCTTCCAGAAGGATCTGTTCGGCACCGCCGACGCGTCCGCCAAGCGGATCGCCGCGACCGGCCGCGACCAGCGCATGCCGCTCATGTGGGTCGGCGTCGGGCTCGGCGGCATGATCAATCACAACCTCGACTCGACCGACATGCTGTCGTACCTGCCGACGGTCAAGCTGATCATGCAGCGCGTGATCCAGCTCGACGGCCCGAAGGCGCCGAGCGACTGTGACTCGAACTGCCTCGTCCACCGCGCGCTGCCCCACATCGCGCTCGGCATGCTGGCGAGCGGCGCGAGCAAGCAGTTCGGCGGCGATGCCAACGTCGCGACGGCCGAGTTCCAGCAGGCGCTCGCGATCACCGGCGACCGGATGCAGCTCGCGCGCGTGCTGTGGGCGTACCGCGTCGGCCTCATGACGAACGATCGCAAGCTGTTCCACGACCAGCTGGTGAAGGTGCTGGAGACCGATCCCGCGATCTGGCCCGAACAACGTCTCGCGAACGAGGTCGCCCACCGTCGGGCGCGCCGTTATCTCTCGCACGAGAAGGAGCTCTTCCAATGATCAAGTCGACCCTGTTGCTTTCCTTCGTCGCGGCGACCGCGGCGATCACGTCCGGGGTCCGCCCCGCCCACGCCGACAACGTCGAGCTGCGCATCGCGACGCTCGCGCCGTCGGGCAGCCCGTGGATGGAGACGCTCGACAAGGCCGCGGTCGAGATCAAGGCGAAGACCAACGGCCGCGTCACGATGAAGTACTTCGAGGGCGGCCAGCAGGGTGACGAGCGCGACTTCGTCCGCAAGATCAAGCTCGGTCAGCTCGACGGCGCCGCGGTGACCGCGATCGGCCTCGCGATGATCGACGAGTCGATCCGCGTGCTCGAGCTGCCGAGGATGTTCGAGTCCGCCCAGGAGCTCGACTACGTCGCCGACAAGATGTGGCCTTACTTCCAGAAGAAGTTCGAGCGCAAGGGCTTCAAGCTCAACGACCGCGGCGAGGTCGGCTGGATCTACTTCCTGTCGAAGAACAAGGTCGAGTCGCTCAACGACCTCAAGGGTCAGAAGCTGTGGATGTGGGGTGACGACCAGCTCGTCGGCGCGATGTTCAAGAAGCTCGGCCTCAACGGCGTGCCGCTCGGCGTGCCCGAGGTCGACGCCGGCCTGACGAGCGGCAAGATCAACGCGTGCTACGGCTCGCCCGTCGCGGCGGTCGCGCTGCAGTGGTACACGAAGATCAAGTACATGACCTCGATGCCGATGAGTTTCGCGATCGGCGCGACGGTCGTGTCGCTCGACTCGCTGAAGAAGATCTCGCCCGAGGATCAGAAGCTCGTCGAGGACATCGGCAAGGCCAACGCCAAGAAGCTGCGCAAGGTGATCCGCAAGGCGAACGAGGACGCGAAGAGCACGATGACGCGCAAGGGCGTCACCGTCGTCCAGACGCCGGTCGCCATGGTCGACGAGTTCACCAAGGACTCGCAGGAGGCGTGGAAGGAGCTCGTCGGCAAGATTTACTCGCAGGACGAGCTGAACATGGTCCTCAAGTACCGCGACGAATACAGGGCCAAGCACAAGAAGTAGCTACCGTTCTTGGCCTAAGATGGGCGGGTGAGTGAACCGGAGAACGCGGGCGAGGAGCCGCCGGCACGCGAAAGTCACCTGTCACTCGAAGGAATCCCGGTACCGTCGACACGCCCGCCGATCGCCGCGACCTACACGCTGGTCGCGCTCGGCCTGGTCGCCGCGCTGCTCGGGTTCGTGGTCGGCTTCGATCCGGGCGTGCCCGGCATCGGGCCGGCCGCGTTCAAGGTGACCGCGGTCGTCGTGCTCGGGCTGGCGGCGATGACGCGGCTCGTGCGGGCGACCGACCTCGCCGACGACGACGCCGCGGCGACCAGCCTGCGCGCGATCGACTGGTACATCGGCCTGCTCGAACAGGCCGTGCTCGTCGCGCTGCTCGCGGCGGTCGTGCTCACCGCGGCGAGCTCGGCGCTCTACAACAAGATCACCGGGCACCAGTTCGGCCGCTGGTGGTACACGGTCGTGCGCGCCGGCACGTTCTCGATCGCGATGCTCGGCGCGGTGTTCGCGACGCACCACCAGCGCCACCTCGCGATGGACCTCGTGTCGAAGCGGCTGCCGCCGCGCGGCCGGCTCGTGCTCGGCATCGTGCTCAAGCTGCTGACGATCGCGATCGCGGTGTTCTTCTACCGCAGCGGCATGCACCAGCGCGCCACCGTCGGCGAGAGCGGCGAGGCGCTGTCGTTCCTCGGCATCCACCTCACCGACAAGGACATCGTCACGATGATCCCGATCGGCGCCGCGCTGATCATCCTCCACTGCCTGCTGCACTCGGCGATCGAGATCGATTACCTGGTGCGCGGCAAGCTGCCGCCCGAGCGGGCGAGGTCGGGGCACTGACATGAAGCGCCTACCTGTCGGCTGGATCGTCCTCGCGATCTTCATCGGCGCGCTCGCGCTGTGGGTCAACATCCCGGTCGCACTGCTCGCGCTCGCGTTCGTCAGCGGCGCGCCGCTGTTCACGATCATGCTCGGCGCGACCGCGCTCGGCGCGTACTCGGGCGTGATCCACCTGCCGTTCGACGCCGAGTTCGACGGCAACGTCGAGCACATCCTGAACGTCGGCCTCGGCGATCAGGTCCAGGTGATGTCGACGATCCCGCTGTTCATCTACGCGGGCTACCTGCTCGCGGAGTCCGGCACCGCGGACCGCCTCGTGCGCTTCGCGAACGCGCTCCTCGGCTGGGTGCCCGGCGGCCTCGCGATCGTCACGATCGGCACGTGCGCGCTGTTCACGGTGTTCACCGGCGCGTCCGGCGTCACGATCATCGCGCTCGGCGGCGTGCTGATGCCGGCGCTCGTCCGCCAGGGCTACCCCGAGCGGTTCTCGATGGGCCTCATCGCCGGGACCGGCTCGGTCGGCCTGCTGTTCCCACCGGCACTGCCGCTGTTCATCTACGGCACCGTCTACGGCCTCGTCGCCAGCAAGGACATGCAGGCGCTGTGGGACACGCGGCGGTTCCTGGGCGCCGGCATCCTGCCCGGCCTGGTGCTCGTCGGCATGCTCAGCGCGGTCGCCGTGACCGTCGCGATCATGCGCAAGCTGCCGCGCCAGAAGTTCGTGCTCGGCGAGCTCGGCCGGAGCTTCGTGCTCGCGCTGCCCGAGCTGTTCGTCCCGTTCGGCGTGATCGGCGGCCTCGCGAGCGGCATCGGACTGTCGGAGATCGCGGCGCTCACCGTCGTCTACGTCGTGATCCTCGAGGTCGGCGCGTCGCGCATCATCCCGAGCTGGGGCAAGCCACTCGCTCCGAAGGTGCTGTGGACGACCAGCCGCGAGGCGATGACGATGGTCGGCGCGATCTTCATCATCATCTTCGCGTCGACCGCGCTGACCGACTTCATGGTCAACGCCGAGGTGCCGAAGAAGCTGGTCGAATGGACGCAGGCGCACGTCGAGTCGAAGATCGTGTTCCTGCTCGCGATCAACGTGATCCTGCTGATCGTCGGCACGGTGATGGACATCTTCTCGGCGATCGTCGTCGTGCTGCCGCTGATCGCACCGATCGCGGAGACCTACCACGTCGACCCCTACCACCTCGGCGTGATCTTCCTGCTCAACCTCGAGGTCGGCTACCTGCACCCGCCCGTCGGCCTCAACCTGTTCATCACGAGCGTGAAGTTCCAGCGACCGATCACGGAAGTGATGTGGGCGACGATCCCGTTCCTGATCACGATGATCGTCGCCCTGCTGACCATCACGTACGTCCCGACCATCACGACGACGAGCGTCGACTTCGGCGTCGCGATCGGCCTCGCTCCCGACAACCGCACGGGCCGCATCCAGGATCTCTACTCGCTCGTCCACGTCGCCGCCGACGAGATCAACGTCGTGCACGACGTGACGCTCGTCGACGCCGCGGGCACTCCGCTCGTCGGGCCCGACGGCAAGCCGGTCGCCGTCCACCTCGCCGACTGCGACAAGATCGAGGACGAGATCGCGAAGGGCGGCTGCCAGAAGGTGTTCTTCGACGTCAAGGCGTGCAAGGGCGACGCCGCGTGCAAGAACAAGGCGATCGCGGCGTGGGTCGTCGCGAACATCAACGGCGGCGACGATACCAGCAAGCAGTTCGTGCTCGTCCAGGAGATCCCGCTCGTGTGCCCCGACGGCTCGCCGAAGAAGGACAAGAAGGGCCAGATCGTCAAGAAGCTCGCCGACTGTGCGAACGATACCGACGTCGATACGTGCCGCGAGATCTTCTTGAACGTGTCGAACTGCAAGATCAACCCGCCGGCCGACGGCGCGGACGCCTGCGCGAAGCAGGCGGTCGCCGACTGGGTCGACAAGAACGCGAGCTGCGACTCGCAGTAGACTGCCGCCGTGATCGTCGCGCTGGTGAAGACGCTGCGGCCCCACCAGTGGGTCAAGAACGTCTTCGTCGGCGCGCCGCTCGTGTTCGCGCGGCACCTCGAGGACCCGGCGTACGTCGCGCGCGCGGCGGTGTGCGTGCTCGCGTTCTGCCTGCTGTCGGGCGCGGTCTACGCGTTCAACGACGTGCGCGACGTCGAGGCCGATCGCGCGCACCCGACGAAGAAGCGGCGGCCGATCGCGTCGGGCGCGCTGTCCGAGCGCGCGGCGCTGACCGCGTCGGGCGCGTTCGCGGTGTTCTCGATCGCCGCGTGCAGCGCGCTGCACTGGGTCTGCGGCGTGTATGCGGCGGTGTACCTGGTACAGAACATCGCGTACAGCGTGCGGCTCAAGCACGTCGCGTTCGTCGACGTCACGCTGATCGCGAGCGGCTTCTTGCTGCGCGTGCTCGCCGGTGCCGCCGCGATCGACGTCCCGGCGTCGCGCTGGCTGCTGCTATGCACCGCCCTGCTCGCGCTGTTCGTCGGGCTCGGCAAGCGGGCGCACGAGCTGGCCTGGGCGGAGCGCGCCGGTGGCGCGAAGGTCACGCGCGCGGCGCTCGCCGGTTACCGCATCCCGGTCGTGCGCGTCGCGATGCTCGTGCTCGGCGCCGTGACCTGCGCCGCGTACGTCGGCTACACGCTCGATCCGCACACGATCGCGATGTTCGCGACCGATCGGCTCGTGTACAGCTCGCCGTTCGTCGCCCTCGGCATCGTGCGGTTTCTGTTCCTCGCGCTGTGGTACCCGAAGGACGAGCCGCCCACCGAGGCGATGCTCAAGGACCCGTGGTTCCTACTCGATCTCGCCGGTGCCACGGCAGTGGTGCTCTACATCATCTACGGCTAGATTCCCGCCAGTGAGCGAACGCGAGCACGAGATCAGCCGGCGCAAGGCGGACCACCTCGAGGTGGCCGCGTCCGGCCGCGCCGAGGCGCACGTCTCGACGATGCTCGAGCACGTCCACCTGGTCCACCAGGCGCTGCCCGAGCTCGCGCTCGACGACATCGAGCTCGGCATCGAGCTCGCCGGCAAGCGACTCGCCGCGCCGCTCGTGATCACCGGCATGACCGGCGGTACGGCCGAGGCGGCGCAGGTCAACCGCGACCTCGCGCGCGCCGCCCAGGACGCCGGCATCGCGCTCGGCCTGGGCTCGCAGCGCGCGATGGACGAGCATCCCGAGCTCGCGGCGAGCTACGAGGTGCGCAGCGTCGCGCCCGACGTCGTGCTGTTCGGTAATGTCGGCGCGGTGCAGGCGGCGCGGATGGGCGCGGCGCGCGTGGTCGAGCTCGCCAAGCAGATCGGCGCCGACGCGGTCTGCGTGCACTGCAACCCGGGGCAGGAGCTGATCCAGGACCACGGCGACCGCGACTTCCGCGGCCTCGTGGCGGCGATCGCGCGGCTGGTCGAGGCGGCGCCGGTGCCGATCATCGTGAAGGAGACCGGCTGCGGGCTGTCGCCGCAGGCCGCGAGCGCGCTCGCGAGCGTCGGCGTGCACACCGTCGACACCGCGGGCGCGGGCGGCACGAGCTGGGTCGCCGTCGAGGCGATGCGCGCGGCCACCGGCAGCGACGCGGCGGCGCTCGGCGAGGAGCTGTGGGACTGGGGCCTGCCGACCGCGGTGTCGGTCGCGGCGTGCGTCGAGGCGGGGCTCGTCACGGTCGCGTCGGGCGGGCTGCGCTCCGGCGACGACGTCGCCCGCGCGCTCGCGCTCGGCGCGCGAGCCGGCGGCATGGCCGCGCCGATGCTGCGCGCGCAGCGAGCGGGCGGGGCCGACGCGGTGCGCACCGCGATCTCGCGCGTCGTGCGCGCGATCCGCGCGGTGTGCCTGCTGTCCGGCGCGCGGACGTGCGGCGATCTCGCGCGCGTGCCGGTCCACCTCGGCGCGCCGCTGCGCGCCTATCTCGACGATCTCGGAGTGGCTGCAAGGCGATGAGCTTCATCGGTCTGGGCAAGATCATCCTGCTCGGCGAGCACGCGGTCGTCTACGGCTACCCGGCGCTCGCCGCGGCGCTCGATCGCGGCGTGCGCGTCGACGCGGTGACCACGCCCGCGGGCGGTACGCTGCGCGTCGAGGTCGCCGCGTGGAACCTGAAGGTGAGCGCGGAGGACGATCACGCGTTCGCGCAGAGCCTCGCCGCGATCGCCGACGCGGTCGGCATCGGCCGGCCGCCGTTGACGCTCGTCGGAGATGCCCAGATCCCGGCGGGTGCAGGGCTCGGTGCGTCGGCGGCGTTTGCGGTCGCGGTCTCGCGCGCGCTGCTCGCCCACGCTGGCCAGCCGGCCGACGCGGCGGCCGTGGTCGCGGCGGCGAACGCGAGCGAGAAGCTGCTGCACGGCAACCCGAGCGGCGTCGACGTCGCGCTCGCGTGCGCCGGCGGCATCGGCGTGTTCCGCAAGCGCACCGGGCTCGAGAAGTTCGCGTGCGCGCCGCTGCGCGTGCTCGTCGGACCGAGCGGCTCGCCGCGCTCGACGAGGTTGATGATCGAGCGCGTCGAGACGGCGACCGCGGGCGCGCGCGAGGACGCGCGGCTGCACGAGCTCGGCGCGCTGTGCGACTCCGGCGCGCACGCGCTGCGCACGGGTGACCTCGCCGGCGTCGGCGCGGCGATGGATCGCGCGCACGTGCTGCTCGCCGGGCTCGGCGTGTCGACGCCGCTGCTCGACGGCCTGTGCCAGGCCGCGCGCACGCACGGCGCCTACGGCGCGAAGCTGACCGGCGCCGGCGGCGGCGGCGCGGTGATCGCGATCGCGCCGCGCGAGCGCGAGGACGCGATCCTGGCGGCGTGGCGGCGGGCGGGCGTCCACGGCTTCGTCGCGACCGTCGGAGGCCGCTAGTGGCGACCGCGCGCGCGTGCGCGAACATCGCCCTGGTGAAGTACTGGGGCAAGCGCGACGCGGCGCTGAACCTGCCCGCGACGGGCAGCCTGTCGCTGACGCTGAGTGCGCTGAAGACCGAGACGAGCGTCGTGTTCGAGCCGGAGCTCGCCAGTGACTCGATCGCGATCAACGGCATCGTCACGAACCCTGCGGAGGTCAGACGCGTCGGCAAGTTCCTCGATCTCGTGCGCGAGCACGCCGGGATCGGTACGCGCGCTCGCGTGATCAGCTTCAACCACTTTCCGACCGCGTCGGGGCTGGCGTCGTCGGCGTCGGGGTTCGCCGCGCTCGCGCTCGCGGCCACGCGTGCCGCGGGCCTGGAGCTCTCGCCGAAGGAGCTGTCGATGCTCGCGCGGCGTGGCTCGGGCTCCGCGGCTCGCTCGCTGTTCGGCGGGTTCGCGCGCATGCACGCCGGCGATCGCGACGACGACGCGTACGCGGAACCCGTCGCGTCGCCGCTCGCGGCGCGCGTGCGCATGGTGATCGCGATCGTCGCCGGTGGCGCGCCGAAGCACGTCGGTTCGCGCGACGCGATGGACCACTGCGCGGCGACGTCGCCGCTGTATCCGGCGTGGCTCGAGCTCGTGCCCGACGATCTGGCCGCGGCGGAGCGCGCGCTCGCGGCGGGCGACCTGCGCTCGCTCGGCGAGCTCGCCGAGGCGAACGCGCTCGCGATGCACGCGACCGCCCTCGCCGCGCGGCCCGCGATCGTCTACTGGCAGCCGGCGACGCTCGCGCTGCTCGCGAAGGTGCGCGCGCTGCGCGAGGCCGGCCGCGCCGCGTGGGCGACGATCGACGCCGGGCCGCACGTCAAGGTGCTGACGACCGCCGAAGACGCGGCGGAGGTCGCGCGCGCGGTCGCGGTCGTCGATGGCGTCACCCAGGTGATCCCGAGCGAGGTCGGCGGCCCCGCGGAGCTGCTCGGTTGATCGCGAGCGCGCCGGGCAAGCTGATGCTCGCGGGCGAGTACGCCGTGCTCGACGGCGCGCCGGCGCTCGTCATCGCGGTCGACCGCCGCGTGATCGCGCGCCGCCGCAGCGGGCCGCGCGGTAGCTCGCCGTTCTTGCTCGCGCTCGACGAGGAGCTCGCGCATCGCGGACTCGGCAGCGCGAGCGACATCGTGTGCGACTCGTCCGCGATGTTCGAGGGCGCGCAGAAGCTCGGGCTCGGCTCGAGCGCGGCGGTGACCGTCGCGGCGACCGCGCTCGCGCTCGGCTCGGTCGACGACCGTGCGCGCGTGTTCGACATCGCGAGCGCGGCGCACCTGCGCGCGCAGGGCGGTGTCGGCTCGGGCGCCGATGTCGCGGCATCGGTGTACGGCGGCGCGATCTCGTACACGTTCCAGCGCGTGGTGCCGCTCGGATGGCCGCGCGGCGTGACGCTGGTGCCGTTCTTCACGGGCGCGGCGGCGAACACGCGCGAGCTGGTCGCGGAGGTGAAGCAGGCACGCGCCGCGCGGCAAAGCGCGGTCGACGCGGCCCTGCACGCGATCGCCATGGCCTCGATCGCTGCCGGGAGCGCCTGCGCTCAGCATTCGGCCGAGATCGGCGCCACGGGCGTGCTCGCTGCGCTGGCGCTCGCCGCGCGGGCGACCGATCAGCTCGCAGCGGCCACCGGGGTCGCGCTGGTTCCCCCTTCCGTTCACGCGGTTCGCGCGGTCGCGGCGCGGCTCGGCGGGACCGCCAAGACCACCGGCGCCGGCGGCGGGGACGTCGCGATCGCAGTGATTCCGGCCACGGAAGACGTAACCGTCCTCAGGCGTTCGATCATCGAATCCTCGTGCGTTCCCCTCGAGTTGAAGCTCGATCAGGCCGGCGTGGACTTACGCCCCGACGTCCAGTAAACACGAGCATCCTCATGACCACCCGCCTGCCCGGCTTCTACCGCCTGACCGTCGCCGAGCGCCGGCGCCGGATCGCGGAGGTCAGCGGCATTCCGGCAGAGCGGCTCGCGGCGCTCGACCCCGGTGCGCTGTCGGTGGAAGCCGCGGACGGCATGATCGAGAACGTGATCGGCACCTACGCGCTGCCGTGCGCGGTTGCCGTCAACTTCCTCGTCGACGGCGAGGAGGCGCTCGTGCCGATGGCGGTCGAAGAGCCGTCGGTCGTCGCCGCTGCCTCGAATGCCGCGCGGCTCGCGCGACCGGCCGGCTTCGCATCGCACGTGTCGGCGCCGGTCATGATCGGGCAGATCCAGGTCACGCATGTCGATGACGTCGCGGCCGGTGCGGCGTCGCTGCGGGAGTCGGCCGAGAGCCTGCTCGCCGACGCGCGGCGGCTCGTGCCACGACTCGCGGAGCGTGGTGGCGGCCCGCGCGCGCTCGACGTGCGAGTGCTCGCGACCAGCGGGCCCGATGGTGGAGTGATCGTCGCGCACTTGCACGTCGACTGCCGCGATGCGATGGGGGCGAACCTCGTCAACACGCTGTGCGAGGCGCTCGCCGATCGCGTCGCGCGCGCGGCTGGCGGCAGGCCGGGGTTGCGGATCCTGTCCAACCTCACCGATGGCCGGCTCGTGACCGTGCGCTGCCGGGTGACGGACGCCAGCGCGGAAATGCGCGCCGCGATCGCCGCGGCGTCGCGGTTCGCAGAGCTCGATCCGTACCGCGCCGCGACCCACAACAAGGGAATCATGAACGGCGTCGACGCCGTGCTCGTCGCCACTGGCCAGGACTGGCGGGCGGTCGAGGCCGGCGCGCACGCGTACGCCGCGCGCAGCGGCCGCTACGGCC
>JBLMXA010000685.1:0-3731 GCA_050257515.1 Acidobacteriota bacterium
CAGCGCCGCGACGAGTTGATCGCCGCAGATCACCGAGATCGAGCGGCCCGCCCGCTCGAGCTCGCGCTCGGCGTCCTCCGAGAGCTCGCCCGGCGTCAACAGGATGCCGGTGACGAGATCCTTCGCCTCGACGCCAACACGCAGCTCGCCGACACCGCGCCGATCGATCGGCTCGGATCCCGAGCGTGCGCTGAGGAGCACGGTGCGCTCGATGCCGGGTGCCAGCGCCGTCGCGTAGCTGATGCCACCGACGCGCTTGACCCACTCGATGTCGCGATAGCCCGCGGCGACGAGGTAGGCGTGGATGATCCGCTCGAACCCCTGCGGCGTGGCCTTGCGGAGGCGCAGCGCGAGGGCGCCGTGCGTGGCGCTCGCGAGCCGCGACAGCGCGTTGGCGACGCCGGCCTCGGCCTCGGCGGTCTGGCTCATCGCCACCGGGCCGGGCGCGAACAGATCGCGGCCGCGATAGACGATGCGCGGGCGCAGCCCGAGCGTGCGATAGCTGCGCTCGTCACCGAGCAACTCGGCCTTGAGCTGCGGCCACAGCTGCTCGGGATCCTGGTTGACCAGCGAGCGCTTGCGCATCATCGCGGCGAGCTGGCGGACCGGCAGCGGCTGGTTGTTGCGCAGCTGCGCGAACACCGACGCCGCGGCATCGCCGAGCGGCGTGCCGACCCGCGACAGGCCGCCGTGATCGTGACCGTTCGTCGCCGGCGCCGGCTGCGCGGCCTGCGGCTGCGGCTGCGGCTGCGGTTGCGGCGCGTGCTGCGGCTGCGCCGGGCGCTGGCCCTGCGGACCCTGCGCGCCCTGCTGGTCGCGGCGCTGCTGGCGCTCGCGCTCGCGCTCCTCGCGGCGGTGCTTGCGGCGATCGCGGCGGTCCTGCCACTGGTGCTTGCGCTCCTCGCGCGCGTTGATCTCGGGCAGCATCGGCCGGTCCTCGTCGGCGGTCTGCCGGTCGTGGTACTCGCCGTGCGCCTTGGCCGGCGCGGTCATCTCCTCGCCGTAGATCGTCGACAGCTCCTGCTCCTCCTCGGACAGCACGGGCGTCTCGGCGACGACGGCCTCGGTCTCGACCGTCATGTCGCCGACGGGGGTCTCTTCGCCCGTGGCGTCGACGACCTCCTCGGCGAGCCGCTCGGCGCGCTCCTCGACGTCCTCGCGCGCGGCCTCGGCGTGCTCCTCGCGCGCGAGCTCGGCGGCCTCGGCGGCAGGCTCGGGCTTCTTCGCGCGCGGCCTCTTCGCCGCCGGCTTCTTCTTCGCGGCCGGCTTCTTCTTGGCCGCGGGCTTCGCCTGGGCACCCTCCGCCGCGTCGGGAGCTTTCTTCTTTGCCATCGCGGCCTTCCTACCCCGCCCTCTCTCGCATCGTCAAGGCAGCGAAAAACTGGCCCTCGGCGGGCCCTCCCCCTAGGTTCGCAATACGGCGGGGACGTGCCGCGTTTTCGCCATCGAAGGAGTCACTCGATGCTGTCCCGCAAGATCGGTGTTCTGATGGGGGGCCTGTCCAGCGAGCGCGAGGTGTCCTTGCGCACCGGAGAGGCCGTGCTGACGGCGCTTCGCGAGCGCGGGCACGACGCGATCCCGATCTACGTCGACGGCGACATCGACGTCGCGCTCCGCCAGGAGCAGATCGACGTCGCGTTCATCGCGCTGCACGGCCGGCTCGGCGAGGACGGCTGCGTCCAGGGCCTGCTCGAGCTACTCGGCATCCCGTACACCGGCTCGGACGTGATGGCGTCGGCGCTCGCGATGCACAAGGGCAAGGCCAAGGAGCTGTTCCGCCTGCATAACCTGCCTACGCCGGCGTACTACTCGCTGACGCCCGACGATCTCGGCGACCTGGCCGGCTGCCATGGCGACTTCGGCTACCCGTGCGTGGTCAAGCCGGTGCGCGAGGGCAGCTCGGTCGGCGTCACCATCGTGCGCGGCGAGGCCGAGCTCGCCGCCGCGGTCGACAAGGCGTTCGGCTTCGACGACGAGGTGCTCGTCGAGCGGTTCATCGCCGGCCGCGAGGTCTCGGTCGCGATCCTCGACGATCGCGCGCTCGGCGCCGTCGAGATCGCGCCGCGCGAGGGCTTCTACGACTACGCGAACAAGTACACCAAGGGCGCGACCGATTACTTCGTGCCGCCGCGGCTGTCGCCCGAGCGCTACCGCGGCGTGCTCGCGCAGGCGTTGCGCGCGCACCTCGCGGTCGGCTGCAAGGGCGCGACCCGCGTCGACATGATCGTCAGCGAGAGCGGCAACGAGTTCGTGCTCGAGGTCAACACCGTCCCCGGGCTCACGCCGACGAGCCTGCTGCCGAAGATCGCCGACGCTGCCGGCATCTCGTTCGGCGAGCTATGCGAGCTGATGCTCGCCGGCGCCCAGCTGACGAGCCGCCGCCGTGGCGGCGAGCGCCGCGTCGTCCAGCGCCCGTTCGTCGGCGACGACCGCCGCGAGGCGCTGCCCGGCCCCCACTGACGCATGAGCTTCCCGCGCGAACGCCGCCGCCTGCTCGCCACCGCGATCCTCGCGATCGGCGTGCCGGTCGGCGCGGCCGCGTACGTCGACGCACGCACGGGCGCGCTCGCGAGCCACCTCGCCGCCGCCGCCGGCGTCCCCGCGCGGATCGGCGGCGTCGACGCCGACCTCACCGCGACGATCCGGCTGTCCGACGTCGGCCTCGGCGAGCTGGTGTCCGCCGACTCGATCGAGGCGTCGGTCGCGCTCGACTCGCTGCTCGCGGGCGATCTCGGCGCCGACGAGCTGCGCGTCGCCAGCCCCCACATCTCGCTCGATGTCGATCGCGACGGCGACAGCGAGCTCGCGCGCGTCGTGCGCCGGCTCGCCCGCAGCGGCGGCATCTCGCACGCGACGCCGGGCCCGTCGCGGCTGCGCCGGATCGTGGTGACGTCCGGCGCGCTCGCCGCGCGCATCGCCGGCCTCGGCGAGCTGTCGGCCGACGGGGTCGAGCTCGTGCCCGACGCCGGCGGCGTGCGCGTGATCACCGGCCGCGTGCGCGTGCGCGGCGCTGCCGGGCGGCTCGCCGCCGACGTCGTGTTCGGCCGCGCGGCCGCCGAGCTCGCGCTGCCGCACGCGCGGTTCGGCCGCGTGCTCGCGGTCGCCGGCACGGGCGCGATCGCGATCGATGGCCACGAGGCGTTCGTGCTGCGCGACGTCGCGGTCGGCCGGCTCGCCGCGACCGGGGCGCTCGTCGTGCGCGGCGCGGTCGACGACGCCGGCGCGCGCCGCTCGATCGCGGTCGAGGTCGCGCCGGCCGATCTCGCGGTCACGCTGCGCGGCGAGCGCGTGCCGCTCGCGCCGCTCGCGCCGCTCGCGCCCAAGGGCCTCGATCTCACCGACGCGCGCGCGACCGGCACGCTCGTCGTCCGCCGCGGCGCCGGGCTCGAGCTCGCGGTCGACGGCAGCCTCGACTCCCTCCGCCTCGATCATCGCGCGCTCGCGCCCGGGCCGATCGCGATCTCGATGCACGCCGCCGGCACGCTCGCGATCACGCCCGACTCGGTGTCGCTCGCCGGCGCGCGCCTCGATCTCGGCGCCGCACACTGGGCCGCGTCGGGCTGGCTGCGCCGCGGCGCGCCGGCGTCCGGGCAGCTCGATCTCGCGCTCGCGCCGGCGCCGTGCGCCGACCTGCTCGCGACGATGCCGCTCGAGCTGCGCGGCCCGCTCGACGGCATGGCGATGACCGGCACGTTCGGCGCCCGCGCGCGCGCCGCGATCGATCTCGCGGC